>NZ_JBHVHF010000166.1:0-17721 GCF_042800315.1 Streptomyces sp. NPDC057638 | reverse complement strand
GGCGCCGCCCCGCGGTCTGGGTCCTCGTACGGGCGGCCGGCGGCCCCGGACCGCCCACCCGGGCGGCCCCGGCGCGCTCAGCCCGTGACCGTACCGGCGAGGAAGCCCACGGTCCGTGCCAGCCCCTCCTCCGAGGTGACCGCGGGCTCCCAGCCGGTGACCTTCCAGAAGGCGGACGAGTCCACGGTGAAGCTCTGGAAGTCGGCGGCCGAGGCGTGCTCCGGCGGCTCGACGGTGACGACCGGCACCGGGGGCCGCCCGTTCAGTTCCGAGGCGACCCGGGCGATCGACGCGAACAAGTCCGCCAGACTGCTGGTACGGCCGGTGCCCACCAGCCAGTGCCGGCCCGCGAGTTCGGCGGCATGGGCCGGAGCGGCGAGCAGCGCCCGCGCCGCGTCCTCGACATGGAGGAGATCGCGGCCGATGGCGCCGTCCCGCCAGACCGTCAGCGGCTGTCCCGCCAGGGCGCGCCGGGCCATCGCGGTGACCACGCCTCCGTCCGTCGCGGTCGGGCTCGGGCACTCCCCGTACACCGTCGGCAGCCGCAGCGAGATCCCCCGCAGCACGCCCTCGCGGGTGGCGTCCAGGAGGGCCCGCTCGGCGGCCAGTTTGTGACGGTCGTAGCCGCTGGCCGGATGGTCCTCCTCCGTACCGTCCACCCGTGCGGCGGCGGCGAGTCCGACCTGGCTGGTCGAGCCGGCGAAGACACAGACCGGCGGTGGGCCGCCCTGGGCGCGCACCGCCTCGACCAGATCCCGCGCCACGCCCACATTGACCCGCTCGCTGACCGGGTCGTCGCCGGTCCGCCACGCCTGGGCGGAGGAGCGGTGACAGACCAGATGCATGATCACATCGCTGTCGGCGACGGCCTCGGCCAGCGCCGCCCGGTCGGTCAGATCGGCGGCGCGCACCTCGACCTCGGCGACCGCGTCGGCGGGGACGGCGCTGGGCCGCCTGGCCACCAGCCGCAGCGCGATGGGGGAGCGCGCCAGCAGGGTGGTCACGGTGGAGCCGAGGAATCCCGACGCTCCCAGTACGGTCACCCGCGGGCGGGTGCCCGGGGCGCCGAACCCGGCCGGGTCGAATATCTCAGTCATGGTGGTCTCCCTCTCCGTCGCCGGACTCGGTGGCGGGCCCGCCACCCAGTTCGGCGTCCAGTCGCAGGCAGGTGGCGTAGTCGGGCAGCAGCCCCCGTTCCCGGGTCTCGGCGAGCGAGAGCGCCGAGGAGTCACGGGGGGAGAGGACGGGCGGGATGTCCTCGCGCAGCGGCAGCCCCAGCTCCGGATCGAAGACGGAGACCGCCCGCTCGTGCTCGGGGACATAGCCGCCGGAGAGCAGGTACGACACGACGGTGTCGTCCTCCAGGGCCTGGAAGGCGTGGCCCAGACCCACCGGCAGATAGACGGAGTGGAACTTCTCCGCGTCGAGGACTACGGAGTCCCAGCGGCCGAAGGTGGGTGAGCCCACCCGCAGATCCACGACGAAGTCCAGGGCGCTGCCCCGGGCACAGCTCACATAGGTCGCCATGCCGGGCGGTGTGGTGGTGAAGTGGACACCACGGATGACACCGCGCCGGTTGCGGCTGTGACCGGTGAGGGTGGGGCGGAACATCCGGCGGCCGGTGGCCCGGGTGAAGCCGTCGGCCTGGAACGGGGAGACGAAGAGTCCCCGCTGGTCGGGGTAGACGTCCGGAGTGAAGGCGTAGGCGCCGCTGACGCCGAGTGCGTGCCAGTGCATGGTGAGGATGCCTCTCGGTCGGGTGGGGGGAGGAGTTGCCGGGTGCCGGGCCGCGGGCCGGGGGTCACGGATGGCCGGAGGGCGGCACGGCGGGGGCGGGCGGCCGGAGTGGGGAGAACACCAGGGTCGGGGTGGGTGGGGGAGGGCAGCGCTGGGGTGGGTGGGGGGAAGGCAGCGCCGGGGCGGGTGGGGGACAGCAGCGCCGGGGCGGGCGGGGGGTGAGGGGACAGGGGCCGGGTGTCCCCGGCGCGGCGGGGAGCGGCGGGCCGTGCCGCGCGGTCAGCCCAGCGTGGCCAGGCACGCCAGCAGACTGCGGGCCTCCACGTTCACGTAGTGGCCGTGCCGTACCAGCTCTCTGAGCTGGTTCGCCGTCAGCCAGCGGTAGTTCTCCGGGACATCGAGGGGGAAGTCCGCCCCCAGGTCCACGATCCGGTAGCGGGTCACGGCGTGATGGAAGCGTCCGCCCTCCTCCGACAGCCGCGCGTCATAGAGGACCCGGCCGGGGGAGTCGGTCAGCGCCTCCGGCTCGAAGGGGCCGGTGCCGCCGAGCGCCGCCGCCCCGGCCATGCCCGACCGCTGCACGGTCGGGGCGAGTTCGATGAGGTCCCGCAGGCCCGGTTCGGCCCGCGCCTGGACCAGCAGATGCCGCACTCCGTCGATGCGGCGGACGAGAAAGGCCGCGAGGCCGTGGCCGCGCGGCGCGAGCAGCGGCTGGCTCCAGCGGCGCACCTCGCGGTCCCGGGTCTCGATCCCCGCCGCCACGATCCGGAATCCGTGCCCGTCCTCGTCGGAGATCTCGGTCTCCGTACGCGACCAGCCTTCGACGGCGCGCAGCGGGATCAGCCGGGTGTGCCAGGGGGAACGGGCCTTCACATCGATCAGCCAGCTGAGGACGGAACGCATGGTGTGCCGGGGCGTGCCGCTCTCCCGCCGGGCTCCCGCCGGGGCGAAGAGCGGCAGACAGCCGAGCACCGAGCGGGTGTCCATATTGATCAGATGGTCCTGCCGGAGGAGTTCCCTCAGCTCACCGAAGCCCACCCAGTGGAAGTCGGGGTGCTCCTCGACCTCGCCGACGGCCTCCACGACCATGTTCCGGTTCTGCTTCTGCCAGAACCAGGCGCCCTGTTCGGACTGGAGCGAGTCCACCAGCACCCGTCCCGGGCGGGCGCCCGTGAAGTGCTCCAGATGGCGGGTGGCCGCGCCGCGGTGGACCCGGGTGTAGTTGCTGCGGGTCGCCTGCACCGTGGGCGAGAGCTGGAGCCCGTTGATGTTTCCGGGCTCGGCCTTCGCCTGGAGCAGGACGTGGGGCTCGCCGTCGTACTCCCGGAGCAGCACTCCCAGTACCCCGATCTCCGGCTGGGAGATGACCGGCTGGTCCCGCAGCTGGTTTCCCCCCTCGTACGACCGCAGACCGGTGACCGTGAAGAACCGTCCGCTGTCATGGGCGAGGTCGCCCTCCGCCGTGAACCGCCACTGGTCCAGATCGGCGAAGGGGAGCGGGGTGACCGAGAGCCGTGAGCCGCGCCGCCGCTCGTCCCACCAGGCGCTGAAGCCGCCCCCGCCGGGGACGCGCTGGACGGTACCGGTGCCCTGGTGGGCTTCTGCCGTGACGATGGCGCACCTCCGGCGCGGGTTCGTACGTATGTATGAAGGGATGGCGAGGAGATACGAAGTGAGGGGGTACGGAGGGCAACAGCGCGCCCGGTCCGGCCCGCCGGGAGCGCGGCGGGCCGGACCAGGGACGGTGGCGTGTCGTGTTCGCGCCGGTCGGGAGCGGGCCGGCCCTCCGGGGACGGCCTCTCCCGACGACACGGTCTAGAGCGCGGTGAGTGTCTCGCGCAGTGCCTCGATGACGGTGTCCTGGTCGTCCTTGGTGAGGGAGGCGTACATCGGCAGCGAGAAGATCTCGTCCGCCGCCGCCTCGGTCACCGGCAGCGCGCCGGGGCCGAGACCGAGGTGGGCGAAGCCCTTCATGGTGTGCACGGGCCACCGGTAGCTGATGTTGAGCGAGACCCCGCGCCCGCCCATCTCCTCGATGATCCGGTCACGTTCCGGGTGGCGGACCACATAGACGTAGTACACGTGGTCGTTGCCCTCGGCCAGGGGCGGCAGGACGAGGCCGGTGCCCGCGAGGCCCTCGGCGTAGCGGTCGGCGATGGCGCGGCGGCGTTCGAGATAGCCGTCGAGCCGCTTCAGCTTGCGCCGCAGTATGGCCGCCTGCACCTCGTCCAGCCTGCTGTTGTGGCCGGGCGTGGACTCGACGTAGTAGCGCTCCTCCATGCCGTAGTACCGCAGTCGCCGCAGGGACGCGTCGATCTCCGGGTCGGAGGTGACGACGGCACCGCCGTCGCCGTAGGCCCCGAGGACCTTGGTGGGGTAGAACGAGAAGGCCGCGGCGTCCCCCGTCGTACCGGCGAGCCGTCCGTTCCGCCGCGCGCCGTGGGCCTGCGCGCAGTCCTCCAGCACCTTCAGACCGTGTTCGCGGGCGATCTCCATCAGAGGGTCGAGGTCGACGCACTGACCGTAGAGATGGACCGGCAGGAGGCATCTGGTCCGCTCGGTCAGCGCGCCGGGTATCCGGGCCACGTCCATCAGCAGCGTGTCGGGATCGACATCGACGAAGACGGGCGTGGCGCCGACCGCGTCGATCGCGATGACGGTGGGCGCCGCGGTGTTGGAGACGGTGATGACCTCGTCCCCGGGGCCGACCCCGAGCGCGCGCAGGGCCAGGACGAGCGCGTTGGTGCCGTTGTCGACGCTCACGCAGTGGGGAGCGCCGTGGTAGTCGGCGAACTCGCGCTCGAACTCCTGGACCTCCGGGCCGAGGACCAGCTGCCCGGAGCGGAAGACGTTGTCGACCGCGGCGAGGATCTCCTCGCGCTCGGTCTCGTACTCCGCCAGGTAGTTCCACACGTTGATGGTCATGCTGGTGCGTTCCCTCCGGGGAGCGACGGCGACGGTGGGTTCGGAGCGGCGGATGCCGCGCGGTGGACGGCGGTCTCCCACCGGTCACGCGGCACCCGGCCCGGGATGACTCCGGGCAGCACGCGGCACAGGGCCGCTGATGTGCTCAGCGTCCGGTGTTGCGGTAAGGAGGTCTCGAACGGCCGCTGGTCCCGTGCCTGGCCCTGACAGACGGCGGCGAGGGCGCGGCCGGCGGGAATGGGGCGGGCGAGGCCGACAGCGGGGACCGAGGGGCACGCGGGTTCGAGCCCCCCGTCGAGGACGGCGAGGATCCAGGCGCTCAGCTCCAGCCCCTCGTTGGCGGCCGCCTTCTCCCAGTGGATCCTGCGTTCCGACGACAGACGGAACTGGATCGCCCCGCGTCCGGTGCGCAGCGCGGCGTCCCGGGGGGCGGCGGGAGTCCGCCGCTGAGGCCGCTCATGGGCGCGCCCCCGGCTCTCGCGCACATGGCGGCGGAGTTCGTTACGGGACCAGCCCGAGCTGGCGGCGAGGCCGAGCCAGCGGTCCTGTTCCCCCTCGTCGAGGCTGGCGACCTCGGCGTGGTGCTGGAAGCTGAGACCGCTGTGACGGCGCCCGACGGGGAAACGCCCGGCGATCCAGGCGTAGTTGCGCAGCGTCTGGTAGCTGAGGGAGGTGTCCGCGATGGCCGCCTTGTAACGCTGGGGGTAGTGTGCCTGGCCGTAGATCAGCCAGTCCCCGAGCCACCAGCCCGACGAGTCGCTGATGACGAAGATATGGCGGCCCACGCTCTTCCAGCGCTCCAGGGACATATCCGCGGGGAGATCGAGTGCGGTACGACAGGTACTCAGAGGGGCTTTTGGGGCTGGTGGTGCGGCGTCCGTGGCTGCTTCCCTTGTCGAAGGCTGCGGTGTTCGTTGAATTGAGTGCCCTCTGGATATCGCTTGGGGAGAATGGTTATCCCCTATCTTGACAGGCACGGCGACCTCCGTTCGTGCATGCTGATTACCCGTCCGGCCGCGGGTATTCTTCGGAGTCTGCCCCACTGGCACCTACAGTGTCCAGCGAAATGAATGCGCTGATTCTGTAAGAAGTGCCAGACTCTGACGCGTTGTCTTCGGTGGCGATGCGGTCCCGATATCCGGAGTCCGATAGTCCGAATCGTGCTGGGCCGTGGCGTGGGGCGATGTGCTCCCCGGTGGTTTGGCCGTGCGTAACTCCTTCTTAACTCAGCTTGAGATGCCGGTGGTTGAGGGTGCGCCCCGGACCGGAGCCCTGCCCCGGGTCAGCTGGGTACCGGTGCTCCGCGCGGTGCGCCCGGGGTGGCCGTCCCGCCGGCGGGACGGCGAGGGAGGGGCCTTGCGTTTGTGTCGGGGGTGGGGTTCTACTGCTCCCCGGTTCTCAGAATAGGGAGAAAACAATGGTTGCCGCCAACCGTGAAAAAAGTGCGCTGCAATATGTTGCGGAAACGATTGAAGAAGTGACGGGGGTACCGGTGTCCGAGGTGGCTCCGGAAAAGGCTCTGGTGGATGATCTCGGTATCGATTCGCTCTCCATGGTGGAGATTGCCTTTACGCTCCAGAAGGAGGTTGGCGGGGAAATTCCGGACGAGGAGTTGGCGGGGGTGAGGACGGTGGCGGATCTTGTCAATCTGCTACTGAGTGACCACGGTGGGTGAAAATCCCTCCTGCCCCGCCCCCGCCGTGCGGGCCCCCGCCCGCGTGCCCGCTCGCGGGTGGGGGCGGGCCCGTGGGGGCGTGGGCGGGATGGAGAGGTTGGACGCGATGGAGTCGTATGGAGGGAAACCCGGTGTACCCAGAGGTCACCCCGGAGGAACTGCTCAGCGCCACCCCCGGCGCCCCGGAGGTCAACGACCGCCCCTGGCTGGTGCGGTGGGACCGTGTGAAGGACCCCGCCGCCCTGGTGGACCGACTGCTCCCCGACACCGTGGAGTTCCACACCTCGGGGACGACCGGCCCCGGCCGCCCCTGGCGCCGTACACGCGAGCAGCTGTGGAGTGAGGCGGGGCTGCTGGCCGGGTTGCTGGCCCCGGAGCGGCCGGAGGCGGTGCTGTCGTTCGCGCCCGCGCGCCATGTCTACGGCGCGCTCGCCACGCTGCTCGTTCCGGCCCGGTTGGGGCTGCCCGTCTGGTACCGCCCCCACTACTTCGGTCCGATGCCGGAACGGCCCGGCACCCGCTGGGCCGTGGTCGCCGTGCCGTGGTCGTTCTCCGTGCTCTGCCGCAAGGCGGCCTGGAGCCGCGCGGCCGAACGGCTGACGCTGCTGCACAGCACCGCCCTGCTGCCCGCGACCGTGACCGACTTCCTGGATTCGGCGGGGGCGGACCGGGTCTCGGTCACCGAGGTCTTCGGCTCCACCGAGACCGGCGGGGTCGCGTGGCGCACCTGGGACCGGGGAGAGCCCGCCTGGCACCTCTTCGACGATGTCGTCTTCGCTGACCAGGGCCAAGACCAGGGCCAAGACCAGGGCCAAGACCAGGGCCGAGAGCAAGAGCCTGCTGACGGCGTGGACCGGGACTCCCTCCTCCGTATCCGCAGTCCCCGGCTGGCGGCGGAGCCGGGCGGAGAGCCGCTGACCGTCTGGCAGACCGATGACTACGTACGGCGCGCCGGGCCGCGCCGCTTCCGCTTCAGCGGTCGCCGGGGACGGCTGGTGAAGATCAACGGACGCCGGGTCAACCTCGATCACCTGGAGGACGCGCTGCGCGCCGTCGTCGACTGCGCGGATCTCGTCTGCCTCCCGGTCACCGACGGACTCAGCGGTGAGCAACTCGATCTGCTGGTCGTGCCGGTGCCGGGCGGCCGGCTCGAAAGCGGCGCGGTCCGCGCCCTGATCGCGGGCTCCACCGTGGGGGTCCGCCCCCGGCGGGTCCATGTCGTCGAGCGGATCGACCGCTCCGACACCGGCAAGCTGCGCCGGGTCCAGTCACCGTTTCCCACAGATGCAGGAGCTGTCACGTGATCACAGAGGCCGTCGGGACTTCTCAGAAGGAACGTCTCGCCGACATCCTGCGCGCCGCGCGCGCCGGAGCCGTCCTGGACCAGTGCGGTCCCCTTGACGCCGAGCGGATGCGCGCCGGGGTCGAGGGACTCGACCGTGTCCTCGCCCGCGAGGAACAGCTGTACGGAGTGACGCGGGGCTTCGGGCCGCTCGTCCTGTACTCCGCCAGCGAGTCCGGCGCCGAACAGGGGGCCGGGCTGATCGCCCATCTCGCCACCGCCCAGGGCAGACCGCTGAGCCCCGAGGCCAGCAGACTCGTCCTCTGGATACGGCTGACCGGTATGCGGCAGGGGTACTCGGCGATTGCCCCCGAGTTCTGGAACACCCTCGCCGACCTCTGGAACAAGGGCTTCACCCCGGTCATCCCGCGTGACGGAACCGTCAGCGCCAGTGGTGATCTCCAGCCGCTGGCGCACGCGGCACTCGCCCTCGCGGGGGAGGGCGAGGCATGGCTGCGCGACGAGAGCGGTGAGTGGCGGATCCACCCCTCGGCCGAGGCGCTCGCCGCCATCGGGGCCCCGCCCCTGGTCTGGCAGGCGCGCCAGGCGCTGTCGTTCGTCAACGGCACCAGCGTCAGTCTCGCCGTCACCATGCTCAACCACCGTGAGGTGCTGCGGATCTGCCGGGCCGTCGCCACGCTCACCGCCCGCGCCGTCACCCTGCTGGGGTCCAGTCCGGAGGCGTACCACCGGGGTGTCGGCTACGCCCGGGGCCAGCTCGGCCAGATCCACGCCGCGAGCTGGATCCGCGGGGGGCTGCCCGAGGACCAGCGGCGCGATCCCGCCCGCCCGCTCCAGGAGCCCTACAGCCTGCGCTGTGCGCCGCAGGTGATCGGCGCCGTACTCGACCAGCTCTCCGCGCAGGAGGAGATCCTGGTCCGCGAGGCCACCGGATGCACCGACAACCCGCTGTACTTCGAGGGTGAGTTCCTGCACGGGGGCAACTTCCACGCGATGCCCGTCGGCTTCGCCTCCGACCAGATCGGGCTCTGCCTCCAGCAGGTCGCCTTCCTCGCCGAACGCCAGCTCGCGCTCCTGTGCGCGCCGCAGACCAACGGCGATCTGCCGCCGATGCTCACGCCCCAGCCCGGCCGGGGCAGCGGGCTGGCGGGGGTGCAGCTCAGTGCCACCTCCTTCACCTCCCGGATCCGGCAGCTGGTCTTCCCCTCCGGTCTCACCTCCCTGCCCACCAACGGCTGGAACCAGGACCACGTCCCGATGGCCCTCAACGGCGCCAACTCGGTGGGGGAGGCGATCGACCTGGCCTGGCTGGTCGTCGGCTCGCTGGGGCTCGGTGTCACCCAGTACGCGGCCCTGGCGGGCGCCGCCCCCGCCGGGGACGGTGTCTGGGCCGAGCTGGCCCGGCTCTCGCCGCCCCTCGCGGCCGACCGCCCGCTCGCTCCCGAGGTGCGTGCCGCGCGTGACGTGTTGAGGGAGCACGCGGACCGGCTGCTGGAAGAGGAGGAGAGCGGCGATGCCGGATTCGGCGCGTGAGCGGTCCGCCGGGGGTACGGAGGACCGGGCATCCGTACCGGAGCCGGCGACCCCGCCTCCGTACGGCGACCGTGCCTCGCACAAGGGGCGTGGGACGGACGGAGGACAGCGGACGGCTGGTGGACGGCGGACGGACGGCGGTCCGCGCGAGGGCGCTGAGGGTGCCAAGGCCGGTGAGGCCGGGAGGGTCGGCGCGGCCGGTGAGACCGGGAGCCCGGGTGAGGGCTCCGACCGGCGGCGTCCCGCCGTGCTGCGGGCCGACGCCTGGCAGGCCATGCTCCGCTATCTCCGCCCCCAGCGGCGGCTGATCGTCCTCGGCGGCGGTCTCTCCCTGCTCGGCGGCCTCTCCGGGCTCATCCAGCCCGTCGTCGCCCGGATCGTGGTGGAGGACCTGGAGGCCCAGCGCCCGGTCCTCGCCGCGCTGATCGTGCTCACCACCATCGTCCTCGCCTCGGCCGCGGTCGGCGCGGTCGGCACCTTCGTCCTGATGCGGGTCTCCGAGGTCGTCGTCCTCAACTCCCGCCGCGAGGTCATCCGCAAGGTGCTGTGGCTGCGGCTGGGGGAGACCGACAAGTTCGCGCCCGGCGATCTGATGTCCCGCGCCACCGCCGACACGACCCTGCTGCGCAGCGCCGTCACCACCTCCCTGGTGGAGACCGTCACCGGCACGGTGATGCTGACCGCCATCGTCGTCGCGATGGCGCTGATGGACTGGGTGCTGCTGCTCACCACGCTCGGGGCCCTGGTCCTCGGCGCGGCCGTGGTCGGCCTCGGTCTGCCGCTGCTGGAGAACGCCTCCCGCCGGGTACAGGAGGGCGTCGCCGAGCTGAGCACCGCCCTCGAACGCGTCCTCGGCACCTTCCGTACCATCAAGGCCTCCGGCGCCGAGCACACCGAGGCCGAGATCGCCGAGCGCGGCGCGTTCCGCGCCTGGCGCAACAGCCTCAAGGTCGCCAAGCTGGAGGCCTGGATCAACGCCTCCATCACCGTGACCATCCAGATCGCCTTCCTCGCCGTCCTCGGCGTCGGCGGCGCCCGGGTCGCCTCCGGCGCGATGGACCTGGGCACGATGGTCGCGTTCCTGCTCTACCTCTTCTATCTGGTGATGCCGCTCGGCGCCCTCGTCCAGGCCATGACCCGGTTCAACGTGGTGGCCGCGGCCCTCGGCCGGGTCGGCGAGATGCTCACCCTCAGGACCGAACCGGAGGGTGTCCGCCCGGACGCCGCCACCGCGGTCCGCGAACACACCACCCCGCCCGCCTCCGTCGCCTTCCGCGATGTGGTGTTCCGTTATCCGGGGGACAGCCCCGCCGGGAATCCGATCGTCCACCACGGGGTCAGCTTCGAGATCCCCTCCGGTGGGATGACCGCCTTCGTCGGCCCCTCCGGCGCCGGGAAGTCCACCGTCTTCGCGCTGATCGAGCGGTTCTACGACGTGGAGAGCGGCGCCGTCCTCATCGACGGCACCGATGTGCGCGAGAAGGACCTCAGCGAACTGCGCTCCGGCATCGGCTATGTGGAACAGGACGCCCCCGTGCTCGCCGGAACCATCCGGGAGAACCTCTGCATCGGGCTCACCGGCGTCGCCGAGGAGGAACTCCACCGCGCCGTCGACCAGGCCCGCCTCACCGAGGTCGTCGCACGGCTGCCGCACGGACTGGAGACCCAGGTCGGCCACCGGGGGAGCAAACTCTCCGGCGGCGAACGCCAGCGGGTGGCCGTGGCCCGGGCGCTGCTGCGCAGGCCCCGGCTGCTGCTGCTGGACGAGGTCACCAGCCAGCTCGACGCCCGCAACGAGAACGCCCTGCGCGAGGTCATCGCCGCCGTGAGCGGTGAGACCACCGTCGTCGTGGTGGCGCACCGGCTCTCGACCGTCTCCATGGCCGACCGGATCGTGGTCATGGACGCCGGCCGGGTCCGCGCCGTCGGCACCCACGAGGAGCTGCTCGGCGAGGACGCCCTCTACCGCGAACTGGCCGCGACCCAGCTGCTGCTGCCCGCGACCGATTCCGACGCCTCCGCCGTCACCGGTTCCGACGCGTCCGCCGTCACCGTCATCGAAGATCTGGGGAAGCGCTCATGACCACCGGCACCGCCCGACCCGTCACCTCACCCAGCACCATGACGTTCACGGATCTCGGGCCCGAGACCGTCCGGCTGGAGTACCTCGGCGACACGGTGGCGCGCTTCGCCCGGGAACGCCCGGACGCGCCCGCGCTGACCGTGCTCGACGACCGCCGGATCCCCGGAGAGACCCGGCGGCACGAGACCGTCACCACGCTGACCTACGGCGAACTCGACCAGCGCGCCCGCGCGGTCGCCGCCGAACTCCAGGAACACTGTCCCGCCCGGTCCCGGGTCGCGATCCTCTGCCCCCATGACGAGACCTATGTCGTCGCCTTCCTCGGCTGTCTGTACGCGGGCATGGTGGCCGTGCCGCTCTTCGCGCCCGAACTGTTCCGCAGCCACACCCGGCTCTGGTCCGTCGTCGAGGACAGCACCCCGGTCGCCGCCCTCACCACCACCCGCTCGGTACGCGCCGTACGCAAGGCACTCACCGAGACCGGCTGGGGCGGAGGGCTGGTGCTCCAGGTCGACCGGATACCGGCGGAAGGCGCCGACCGGTGGCGTCGCCCCGCGACCGAGCCCGGCCAGGTGGCCTACCTCCAGTACACCTCCGGCTCCACCGGACGGCCCGCCGGGGTGCGGGTCACCCAGGCCAACCTTGCCGCCGCCGCGTACCAGATGCGCACCCGGTTCATGCCCGCGAAAGCGGCCGTCTCCTGGGTGCCGTTCTTCCATGACATGGGGCTGATCTGCGCCATCGCCAGTCCGCTCAGCGCCGGGATGCATATGGTCCACCTCAGTCCGATGAGCTTTCTGCACCGCCCCTACCGCTGGCTCAAGGCCGTCTCCGACTACCGCGCGGACTGGACCGTCACCCCCAACTTCGGGCTGGCGCACTGCGTACGGCGCGTCTCCGCCGAGGAGATCGCCACCCTCGACCTCAGCGGCCTCAACGCGCTCGCCATCGGCGGCGAACCCGTCCACGCGCGCTCCGTCGACGCCTTCCTGGACGTCTTCGAGCGGGCGGGACTGAGCCGTACGGCGCCCGTCCCCTGTTACGGACTGGCCGAGGCCACCCTCTCGGTGGCGATGACCCCGAACGGCCTGGGCGCGGTCGGCGACCACTTCGACCGGGCCGCGCTCACCGGCGGCGAGGTGCGGCCCGCGCCCGAAGGGCCCGACACCGTCCCCCTCGTGGGCAGCGGCACCGTACTGCCGGGGGTGAGCGTCCAGATCACCGACCCCGACAGCGGAGACGAGGTCCACGGCCGGGTCGGGGAGATCTGGACCCGCGGCCCCAACGCCACCGACGGCTACTGGGAACAGCCCGAGCGCACCGCCCGCGTCTACGGCGGCGGCTGGCTGCGCACCGGGGACTGGGGATTCGTCCACCACGGCGCCCTGTACGTGGTCGGACGGCTCGACGACGTCATCATCGTCCGTGGCCGCAACCACTACCCCGAGGACATCGAAGCCACCGTCGAATCCGTCGCGCCCGTCTCCGCCACCGCGATCGGCGTCGAGAGCGACCAGACACAGCGGCTGGTGGTGCTGATGGAGGCGGACCCGCCGATGCTGGGACTGCCGGAGGCCGACGCCGCGGCGCTCTGCGAGCGGGTACGGCAGGCGGTGAGCCGCCACCATGGGCTGGCGGTGCATGAGGTGGTGACGGTGCGGAGGGGGGCGCTGCCGCGCACCACGAGCGGGAAGATCCAGCGGGGTGCCTGCCGCCACCAGTACTCCACCGCGACCCTTCCCTAAAGGTTTGTCCGGGCGGCTGTCGCGGTCCCGGCAAGATCGCCCGGACAGGTCCTAACCCTCCGGCCCCGTCATGCCCACCGGGGTGGCCGGGCTCCGCCCACCCCGGTGGGCATGACGGCTCCACCCGTCCGGGGGCGCGCCCACACAGGGGTGGGCCGGTTCCGCCACCGTGGGGGAACCGGCGCGCCCACACAGGGGTGGGCCGGCCCGCGTCGACGCCCGTATCGCGCGGCCCTTATCGCGCACCCGGCCATGGGCCGGGCCCTGGTGGCCGGTGGTGGCCATCACCCTTTTCATGAGATCCGGACAGAGGTCCCGGAAAAGCACCCGCCATATCCGTCTCCTTGCCGGTTCCATGAGGGTGTTCACCGTGGAATTGGCCAGCGGGTGGAGTCTGTCGGCTTCTCTGTCCCGCTGGCGGGACATGGTCATACGGGAAGAGGTCGGCACATCACCGAAGAATGGTTGACGGATCATCCGCTGCCGGGCACTGTGGGCGGCGGCCGAGAAGATGGGAAGAAGGCAGAATGACCGTTGAGACGGAAGAAGTCACACCGGGTCTGAGGTCTGGCCGTATGGTCACGATCTCTTATTCGAGTGAGGCTGATTATGAAATCTTCGTCCGCTGGTTCACACCGGATAGCCGTATTGCCTCACTCACCGGCGACGCGGGTGAGCAGGTGACCGTGGCGGCCCTGCGGGAGGACGCGGCTTCCGGTTCGCAGCACTGCACGATCCGTACCCTGGACGGGCGTCCGGTCGGTATGGTGAAGTTCCGCAGGGCCGGTGGTATCCGCTCCACGATGTTTGAGATCAGTGGTGCGATCGGCATTGAGGGCCTCTGGTCCAGGGGCTATGGTGCCGAGGGGTTCGGCCTGGTCATCCAGCATCTCTTCGAGGATCTGGCGGCCCATCGGCTGGAGTTCAGGGTGGGTCTGTTCAACCGGCCCATGCTGGAGATGGTGATGCGGCTCAAGTTCTTCGTCCTGGAGGGCGTGCTGCGTGACCGCATGCCCTTCGGCGGTGAGTTCTACGATCTGACGGTCTGGTCCATGCTGCGGGCCGAGTATGAATCCCTTTTCCTTAAGGGGCATTGGGAGGAGGGCTCGGCCAAGGATGTCCAGCATGCGCGGATGAGCCCCGAGAAGGCGGAGTCGCGACGGGCCCTCGATGGATATCTCAGAAATGGGCTTGTCAGTTCGCTATCGCTTATGGGAACATGAAGACCCGGTTCGGCCGGGCCAGCGTCAAAGAGTTGGGCCCGGTCCTTCCGGGTAACTGAAAGAGCGTCGGCGGAATGAGTCCGCCGCCACCGCGGGCGTCTTCTCTCGATAAGCGCCCCTCATTCGTGATCGAAACCTCCTTGAGGCGATCAGCATGGGCTCGACCGGGACACGCGCCGTCGACCGGGATCCCCGCTCGGACCGGATCCGCTGTCGGCCGTGACATATCGGATCCCTGAGATTCCGCGGCTCCCGTCAGCCCTGTGGACTCCGTGATTTCCGCGAATTCCGCGACGTACTCGGGTTCCCTGGATTCCGTGAACTCTGAGCATGCCGCGAGTCCACTGAGTCCCCCGCGTCCCCCGCGTACCCCGCGGGTCCGAGACACCCCGCGCACCCCACGCACCGCGATTCCCCTGACCCCCCGTTCCGTGAGTCCTCGTGGAGGAGGTAAGCCATGGCCGTCGACTGGACGATCTTCGTTCTCTCCGATCCCGTCTTCTTCGCCCCGCCGGAGGAGGGCGAGGACCAGGAGGTCTTCTGCCCGCCGCAGTTCGCCGCCGTACCCGAGGGCTGGCGGGTCCGGAAGCAGCGGATGTGGAGCGTCTACGCCCCGCAGGCCCCGACGGCCCTGTCCGGGGTCGAGCAGGGCTGGAAGATCCATGTCTCCGCGACGCAGGCCAACGCCGACAAGGTGCTGGAGATCGTGGCGGGGCACTGTCTCGACACGGGCGTCGCGTTCAAGCACCTCGGTACCCGCCGGGTGCTGGAGGCGATGAACTCCAAGTACGCCCCCCGGGCGGGCAGCGGCAAGTTCATCGCGATCTACCCCCGGGACGAGGCCGAGTTCGAGCGCTGCGCGACCGAGCTCGCCGAGCGGCTCGCCGGGATGGACGGCCCCTATGTCCTGACCGACTGCCGCTGGGGCGAGGGGCCGGTCTACTTCCGCTACGGCGCCTTCACCGAACGCTGGTGCTGGACCGAGGACGGCGCCCAGGTGCTCGCCCTGACGGGAGCCGACGGCACTCCCGTACCCGATCGGCGACAGCCCTTCTTCCAGGTGCCCGACGGCGTCTCCGTACCCGCCGTCCTCCAGCCGCATATCGACCGGCGCGCCGCCCCCAGCGGCGATATCGACTACACCATCGACGAAGTCCTCCACTTCTCCAACGGCGGCGGGGTCTACGGCGCGGTGCGCCGCTCCGACGGCCGCCGGGTGATCCTGAAGGAGGCCCGCCCCCACGCGGGAACCACCACCGACGGTGGAGACGCCGTGGTCCGGCTCGGCAACGAGGAACGGATCCTGCGCCTGCTCCAGGAGGTGCCCGGGGTCCCCGAGGCCCATGAGAGCTTCACCTTCGGCGGCCATCGGATGCTGGCCATGGAGCGGATGGAGGGCATGACCCTCCAGCGCTGGCTCACGCTGAACCACCCCGTCGTGAACTGGGCCACCAGCACCCCCGGCGCCATCCGTGACTACACCCGCCGTGCCGAGGGCGCCCACGCCGCCATCGCCGCGCTGCTGCGCCGACTGCACACGGAGGGGGTGGTCTTCGGTGATCTGCACCCCGGCAACATCCTCATCGAGGAGGACCGCGCCACGGACGGCCCGAACGGCGGCGAGAGCGTCTTCCGTATCGCCTTCGTCGACTTCGAGATGGCCTTCCCCGCCGGGGAACCCGTCCGGCCCGTCCTCGGCTTCCCCGGCTTCACCGCCCGCGAGAAGACCGGCACGGACGTCGACGAGCACTCCCTGGCCGTGCTCCACCTCTGGTTCTATCTGCCGACGACCTCGCTGCTGAACATCTGCCCGGCGAAGGCGGAGACACTGATCGCCGAGGCGGAGCGGATCTTCGCGCCACCGCCGGAGTTCGGCGAGAGCCTCCGCTCGGTCATCCTCTCCGAGCGCGACGTGCCGCGCTCGGCGCGGGCCCGCCGGGTCACCGCCCGGGCCGGGGCCGCGCTGGACGGCCCCGACCCCGACTGGACGGCGGTACGGGACTCACTGGCCCGCGCCATCCACGCCACCGCGACCCCCGGGCGGGCCGACCGGCTCTTCCCCGGTGACCCGCTCCAGTTCAGTACCGCGCCCGGCTCCTTCGCCCATGGCGCCGCCGGGGTGCTGTGGGCGCTGACGATGGCCGGGGATCCGTTCCGTACCGAGCGTCCCGCGTACGAGGAGTGGCTGGTCCGCTCGGCCCGCGCCCAGCACATCCGGCCCGGCTTCTACGACGGCGCCCACGGCGTCGCCCATGTCCTGGACCTGCTCGGCCGCCGGGCCGAGGCCGACGAGCTGATCGAGCGCCACCGCGCCCAGCTGGAGGAGGTCACCGATGTCTCCCTCCACAGCGGGCTCGCCGGGATCGGGCTCAATCTGCTCCATCTCGCGGACGGCCCCGGCCATCCGTACCGCGCCGCGGCCCTGGCCATCGGCGAGCGGCTCTCCGCCGCCGTACACGACGGACGGCCGCACGGCATCGACACGGTCGCCGGGGAGACCGGCACCCGTGCCGGGCTGCTGCGCGGCTGGTCCGGGGTGGCGCTCTTCCTGCTCAGGCTCTACGAGACCACCGGGGACAAGCGCCGGCTGGAGACCGCGCTCGCCGCCGTCCACCGCGATCTCGACCTGTGTGTGGAGAAGCCGGGTGGGGTGCTCCATGTCGACGGTGGCTACCGGGCCCTGACCTATCTGGAGATCGGGGCCGGCGGGATCGCGCTCGTCGCGGATCTGCTCGCCGACGCCACCGGCGACCCCCGGGTGACCGGGGCGCTGCCCGGGCTGGCCCGCGCCGCCCGCGCCCCCTACGTCCTGGAGAGCCAGCTCTTCAACGGACGCGCCGGGCTGCTGGCCGTCTCCCACGCCGTACGCCACCACCTCAGCGGCGTCGACGCGGACCCGGTCGCGGAGCACCTCGCCCATCTCCACTGGAACGCGCTCGCCTACGACGGTCATGTCGCCTTCCCCGGGCGGGACAGCCTGCGGCTCTCCATGGACCTGGCGACCGGCAACGCCGGGGTGCTGGCCGTCCTCTCCTCGCTCCAGCGCGGCGGGCACCCCCCGCTGCCCTTCCTCAAGCCCGGTCCGGTGCCCGCGCGGCGCTGAGACCCCACGACTTCCGGACCGAACCCGGTCCGGGCCCCCGACACCAGGAGAGGAGGTGCCCCGATGAACGTTCTGGACCTGCAGACGATGGACGCGTCGAAGACCGACGCCGAGCTGCCCACCAGCGCCACCAGCAACGGCTGCTGAACCAGCCGCCGTGTGCTCATCCCCTGAGCTCACCGAGCTCCCTGCCGACGAGAAGGAGGTGTCACGATGAACGTTCTGGACCTTCAGACGATGGACGCGTCGAAGACCGACGCTGAGCTGCCCACCAGCGCCACCAGCAACGGCTGCTGAGTGAGCTGACGTACACAACCTCAAGAGGGCCGCAACGGAAGCCAACCGCGGCCGCCCACCGGGTTGTCTGACCCGGCGTGGGGGGACTCCTGTGAGG
>NZ_JBHVHF010000165.1:0-17828 GCF_042800315.1 Streptomyces sp. NPDC057638 | reverse complement strand
CCCGCCATACGACCCCGGATCACCGTGGACCGCTCAGCGGATCACGGGTTTCCGACGATCGTCGGAGAGGTGGTGCCACCCGCGGGGGCCCGCACCCGGTAGGCGCCGTTGAAGCCGGGGTTGTCGCCGTTGGCGGTGATACCGGCGCAGCCCGGGCTGGCGTTGGAGACGGTGAGCTTGCGGGTCGCGTTGGTCGAGATGGTCAGCGTCCCGGTGGAGTTGCGGTAGGAGGTCTGCACCTGGCCGGTGACCCTGAAGCTGCATGTCAGGACGGTCAGCGTGGCGTTGACCCGGTCGATGTAGCCGGTGGTGGTGCCGGTGGAGGCGGCGTAGTCCGCGCCCCACAGCCGCCAGGGGGTGCTGGTGTTGGCGACCGGGGTGACGGGTCCGACCGGGCTGGTGCAGGGGTTGGCCGTGGTGCCGAAGGTGGCCGAGGTGATGTTGCCGATGTGTCCCGGGCTACCGGTGGCGTTGAAGAGCGAGCCGCCGGCCGAGGCGGTGGGACATGTCAGCGGTATCCCGTTGAGGTTGAGCACCGTGTTGGTCGACGAGGCCGAGAAGGTGACCGGCGACGTGGGACCCACGGTCCAGCTGCTGGGCGCCGCGGTGGCGGGCCCGGAGGCGAGGGCGAGGGCGGCGGTCGCCCCGACGGAGACCAGAGCGGCCTTTCTCAGAGGGTGGCGCACGGATGGATCCTCCGATTTCGTCAGTGAGATGCATTGCTGGAGCGGACGCGCACCACGGCCGTGTGGGGGAGAACGTGGAGCGCGCTGGAGCGAACCCTGTCCCGAGCGGTTGTCAGGATTCGGCCACGCACGATCTGTGACGGTGCGAGACGTTACTTGCGGGAAACATGGCGCACAATCCCACGGTTCAAGATTCTCCGCACCGATTCTTTTCCTCGTACCGGAGTCAGTGGTTCGCCGCCGTGAATTATCAGAAGGTGCGCAACTTCCAGGGCGAACAGGGGCTCACGCCCGCGCATTCGCCGGACCGCCTGTCACGCCCTCAGTACCCGGAGGCGGTGGACACCGGCCGACTGCCGACGCGTTCCCGGTGGTGCGCCGGAGTGGGCGAATGGCCGGACCACCCCGCCCGATCCCCTCGCTCACCCACGAGCGGAAGGCGACTCACCGGTTATCAGTGGCTGAAAATGTATTAACGAAGCCCGCGGAGCCATCCGGATTCACCCGCCTTTTCCCCGTCCGCCGCATTTCCGGCACCACCTCTCCCCGCCCCCGGAGAGCGTTTTCTTGCCCAGTGGATCTCCCGCACGCTCAAGTGGTGTTCAGTTCCCCGGGCGTGCTCTATGTTCCTTGGGCCGAGGGGAGGCTTCCTTGGGCCGAGGGGAGGCAGCATGCCGGGAACGGCGAACCCACAGCCGGTGAAACAGCCGCCGGTGAACCCACAGCCGGTGCGGGCACAGCCGGTGATCCCGCAGCCGGTGACCGGCGAGACACTGGGGCCCCTGCCGCAGGAGTTCGCGGACATCCTCCGCCCCGAAGTGCCCAGCCTCATCCAGGAGATCGGCATCGAGGTCACCCGCGCCTACCCCGAGTACGCGCGGCTGCTCGACGGACCCTATGGACACGGCATCCGGGTCGGTGTCGAGGAGAGCATCTCCGTCTTCGTCGACCAGGTCGCCGAGCCCTCGGCCCCCTCCGCGCTCCGGGACGAGATGTGCCGCCGCTTCGGCCGCTACGAGGCGTACGAGGGCCGCCCGCTCGACAGCCTCCAGGGCGCCTACCGGCTCGGCGCCCGGGTAGCGCTGCGCCGGGCGAAGAAGGTGGGCCGCAGCTACCAGCTCTCCCCCACCGTGATGCTGAGCTTCGCCGACGCCCTCTTCGCCTATGTGGACGAGTTGGAGGCGCTCTCCCGCGAGGGCTATCTGGAAGTCCGGGCCCGCTCCGGCGAACAGCACGAGTCCCTGCGGCGGCGGCTGCTCCATCTGCTGCTGGCCGGGCCGCCGGTGTCCCGGGTCGCCGTGGACGAACTGTCCGAACAGACCGGCTGGCCGGTGCCCGAGCGGGTCACGCTCGTCGCGCTGCGCTCCCCCGCCGTGCTGGACCGCGCCGACATGGACCCCGACGTCCTGGCCGATCTCAGCGACCCGCTGCCGCACTTACTGATCCCGGGCCCGGTCGACGAGGCCCGCCGGGCGATGCTGGACAGCGCCCTCTTCGGCAACCGCGCCGCCGTGGGACTGACCGTGCCCACCCACGACGCCCACCACTCGGTGCGCTGGGCCCGGCGCGCCCTGGAACTGGTGGACGGCGGGGTGGTCGGTGACGCCCCGCTGATCTTCGCCGAGGACCATCTGGTCGCGCTCTGGCTGCTCTCCGACCCCGTGCTGCTGGACCGGCTCGCCGAACGCGAACTCGCCCCGCTCGGCGGGCTCACCCCCTCCCGCCGGGACCGGCTGGTGGACACGCTGCGCATCTGGCTGGACACCCGGGGCACGGCCGCGCAGATGGGCGCGCTGCTGGATGTGCATCCGCAGACGGTCCGCTACCGGATGCGGAATCTGGACGCGATCCTCGGCGACCGGCTGGTGGACGCCGAACGCCGCTTCGCCCTCGAACTGGTGCTGCGCGCCCAGGGCCTGCGCGAGGGGCTGGGGCCCGTCTGACGGATCGGGCCGGCCCGCTCGTGTCCGATGGGTGCGCAACCTCACGCGGGGGTCCGACCGGCTCCGTACGCCCGGCCCGCTGACACCGTACGCCCAGGTCCGCGAGGGTTCGCCGACTCGTCGCGCCACGCTGTGCGACGAGCGATGAACCCTTGGTGGCCGCCCGGTTCGGGCCGGATGCGCGGGGACGCGTATGGTGGTTCGTCGGTGCCGCCCGGCCCCGCCCGGGCTGCCCGGGTGGCGGAAGAGAAGGAAACCCCAGCGTGATCGCCCCGACACTCGTTCCCGTGCCGATCCCCGACCGCGTGGCCGCGATGATCGGCTCCTGTATGCCGCACCACGTGCTGCGGGCCGAGATCGAGGCGGACTGCGCCATGCGGGAGCTGTACCGGCCCTCCCTCTCCTCGGGCCGGGCCGACCGGGAGTACGCGCTGTCGGTGCTGGCACGGGCCAACAAGGTGCTCGGGGCCTACAACCCCCGGCTCATCGTCCGTCCCGGCCGCTACCACTGACCGGGACCACCGTCCCGTAGGGACATCGCGCGGCGACCGCCACCGCCGGTACGCGCGCACTCACCCGGCACACCGGTACGGGCGTCCGCTCACCCGATGAACCGGCACGGACACACACGCACGCACTCACTCACTCACTCACTCACTCGATGAACGTGCCGTCCACATAGACCCAGGCCCCGTTCTCCCGGACGAAGCGGCTGTGTTCGTGCAGCTCACCGCGCTGGCCGTGGTGGCGGTAGCGGGCCCGGAACGTGACGGTCCCCTCGGTGTGGAAGGCGCTGCCGTCCGTGGTCTCGCCGATCTCCAGCCCGCTCCAGCGCATCGCGGGGTCCAGCTCCAGATTCCCGGGCCGGGTCGCGGAGTGCCAGGTACGCAGCAGATAGGCCGGATCCGCGACGACGAAGGCGCTGTAGCGGGAGCGCATCAGCAGTTCGGCGGTGGGGGCCTGCGCCGGGCCCGTGTGGAACCGCCCGCAGCAGGCTCCGTAGGCGGCGGGCAGTCCACACGGGCAGGGTGACTCGACGGTCACCGTGGGTTCGCTGGTGCGCCGGGGGCGGGTGATGCGTGAGGCCATGGCTCCATTCTCCCGCCGATGGCCGGACCGGACGAACCCGGCCCCTGTACCCGCGCTCACCGCACCAGCCGGACCCTCCCCCGCGACGGCCACGGCGCACCACCCCGATGGCCCGCCGGCCCGCTGACTCCGGCACCAGCGCCGGGCCAGGCCCACCTCCCCCGTACCCCCACGGCTGTTCCCTCAGCGCCGCCCGCTGCCGCGCGGGTGCCCGTACCCCACCTGGATCTCGTCGATCTGGAGCTGACGGTGGAACCTCGGTACGGTCTCCGCCGCCCAGGTGGAGTCGATCTCCAGCCGGATATAGCGGGTGTACCGCGTGCCCAGGTCGATGAAGCGGGTGCCCCGCGCGCTCTCCAGCACCCCGGCCCGCACCGGTGCGCCCCAGGTGGTCCCGTCCCGGCTCAGCGAGACCCGGTAGTCCTTGATCCGGGCGGAGTCCTCGGCCCGGCCGAAGGTCTCCCGGTTGTACGTCGGTGACCATTCGCGCTGGTTGATGCCGAGGAACCGGGCCTTGCGCACCCGCCCCAGATCCAGCGTCAGCGCCACCGGCACCCGGGCGTCGGAGTCCCAGTACGTGTCGTAGCCGCCGTCGGTGAGCGCGGCGGCGGGGTGGCCCTGCTTCTCGGCGGTGGCGCTGGCCGTCACCGTGCGGGCGGGGTGGACGCCCTCCCGCCGTGGGTGGGTGTCGACGGCGAGGACCGTGTCATACGGGTCCCAGGCCGCCACGCCCTTGACGGTCAGTGAGCCGTCCCGCTGCTCGAACGCCAGCTTCCGGCCGGTGCGCAGATCGCTCACCCGCCGCACCCGGTGGCCGTTGTCGCGCACGGTCACCTGGTCGCCGCTGCGGGGCGGGGTGGTGACATGGAGGTACTGGCGGGTCGGCCGCTGCTCGCTGATGGTGACATAGCCGTAGGCGCCGTCGCTCCACGCGCCGGGCTGGAACCCTCCGTACCGGTAACCGCCGCCCACGACGCCGGAGAGCGAGGACCAGATCGGCGGGAGATAGTCCTTCATGAAGTCGGTGAACCGCTGCTGCTGGGGCGGAAAGCGGCCGTCGACCATGGCGGTCAGGTTCATCAGGGACTTGATGGAGGTGCCCGCGTTGGCGACATACCGGCCGACGTTGAGTCCGGTGGAGACCGGGCGGTCCTGGCCGTCGTACCACCAGGAGCCGGTGTCGGGGACCTTGTAGCAGGACTCCGTCAGCCGGGGCATCGGGGTCCAGATGGCCGACGGCTGGTCATAGGGCGGGGTCATCCCGGTCTTCTGCTCATGGGAGACCATGTCCATGATCGGAGTGTCCTCGTTGTTGTTGCTCAGCGTCATGTCGGGACGCCGTTCGCGGATCTGCTCGTAGAGCTTGTTCCGCTCCCAGTACTCGTTGTCGTTGTCGATCCAGAACCCGGCCAGCTCCGGGTAGTCGGCCATGACCTCGAAGAAGAGGTCGTACGAGTACGCACCGAAGCCCTCGCGGGTGGTGAGGTCCACCGGGCGGCCCTTGTGGGCGGAGTAGGCGGCCGAGTCGAGGGTGGTGAAGCCCTGCTCGCTGTGCCACTTGGGGTCGTCGGTCATATAGAGGATGACCTCGACGCCCTCGCGGTTGGCGGCCTTGACCAGCTCGCCGAGGATGTCCCGCTCGGTGGCGCAGCTGCCGGGGATCCGCGACGGCCAGGGCCGGGCGTAGCCGAGCCGTGAGTGGAAGGTGGCGAGCACGATATAGCTCGCCCGCAGCTTCCTCGCCTCCGCCACCCAGTAGTCGGGCGTCCAGCCGCCGTCGGTGACGGCCTTCTCCCAGGCCCGGCAGTCGGTGTGCAGGGGCCGGGTGAACATCCCCCAGTGGAGGAAGAGTCCGGCGGTCGCCTTCCGCAGCATCTCCTGCCGGGCCGGGTACGCGGGCTCCGCCGCGGGCTGTGCGGACTGGGCGGGCTGCGCGGTGGAGGGAGTGGCCAGCAGCAGCCCGGCCAGGAGCGTCACGGTCGCCGTCCACAGGGGCACGGCACGCTGTCGTCTCATGGGTGGACCACCTCGGAGCCGTTGACGAAGACCTGACGGATGGTGAGGTCGCGCGCGAAGCCGATGACGTTGGGGCTGGCCATGGTGGTGAACCGGCAGCGTTCGAGGTGGACGCCGACGAAGGGGTCGGACTCCAGCCCCTCGAAGTGGAGGGCCCGGCGGGCCCCGTCGTGGACCATGTCCTCGACCTTGATGTTGCGGATGACGGCGGGGCGGCTGCCCTGCTGGTTGGCGTAGCGGGTGGTGAGGTAGACGCAGTCGCGGTCGATCTGGCGGCCGGTGAAGCGCCGGATGTAGACCCCGTCGATAAAGCCGCCGCGCTTCTTGTTGGTCTTGATGAAGACGGGGTGGCGGGGGTTGTAGCGGCCGGGGAAGTCCACCGGGTTGATGGAGCAGTCCTCCGCGTACACGTTCCGTACCCCGCCGGACATCTCGCTGCCGACCGCGACCCCGCCCCAGCGGCCGGAGAAGACGCAGTTCCGGATGACGATGTTCTCGCTGGGCACCCCGATCCGGATGCCGTCCTCGTCGCGGCCCGACTTCACCGCGATGGAGTCGTCCTCGGTGTGGAAGCGGCAGCCGGTGATCAGCATGTCCGCGGTGCACTCCGGGTCCACGCCGTCGCTGTTGTTGATCCGCCCGATGACATCGACGTCCTGGAGGGTGACATTGCGGCAGAGCACCGGGTGGATGGTCCACATCGGGGGCTCCAGGATCGTCACGTCCTTCATCAGGATGTTCTCGCAGCGGTAGAACTGGATCATGTTGGGCCGCAGATGGTGCCCGTCACCGAAGACCCGGTCCTGGACGGGCACGCCCTCGGTGCCCATCCGGCGCAGCTCCGCCTGGTCGACCAGGGCGTTGCCGCCGGGGTCGCGCCAGCTCTTCCAGGGGCCCGCCATCCCCTGGCCGTCCAGGGTGCCCGCGCCGGTGATGGCGATGTTCCGCTGGCCGTGGGCGTAGACGAAGGACGAGTAGTTGTAGCACTCGGTCCCCTCCCAGCGGGTGAGGACCACGGGCAGGAAGTCCCTGGGGTCGGTGGAGAAGAGGACCGTGCCGCCCTTCTGGACATGCAGCTCGACATTGCCGCGCAGCTGGATGGCGCCGGTCAGGAACCTGCCGGGCGGGACGACCACCCGGCCGCCGCCCGCCGCCGCGCACGCGTCGACGGCCTTGCGGAAGGCGGCGGTGTTCTTCCGGCGCCCGTCGCCGACCGCGCCGTACCGGGTGATGTCGAAGCGGCGGTCGGGAAAGGTGGGCGGACAGATGCGGGCGAGGATTTCCGGGACCCGGTCCCAGGGGTCCTGGGCGAGCCGGGCGACGGTGGCCTCGGCGGCGGCGACCGTCCCCGCCGGGAGCACGGTCGGCAGCGCGGTGGCGACGGCGGCCGTGCCCGCGGCGGTCAGGAAGGAGCGTCTGCTGGTGGGGCTCACGGTGCACACACCTCTCAGGCACTCGGGCGGGGGACGGCGATGTTCTGGTAGCGGTCCCAGCCCTGGGAGATTCGGGTGAGGTACTTGTCCGCCTCGGCCGCGTCGCGGATCCACTCCCACTCACCGGTCGTGGACCTGTCGGGGTAGGCCCGCATCTCGTCGGCGATGGCCCGCGTGGCGTCCAGGCCGCGCCAGATCAGCCGCTTGAGGGCGTCGGTCTGGTGCTCGGCGCCCCGGACGTAGATCCGGTAGCCGAAGTAGGCGGTGGTGACGGCCTGGTGCAGCCGGGCGGTGAGCAGGGTGCGCTCGAAGTAGGCGGTGAGCTGGCCGCGGTGCCCGGGGCTGAGGTGCGGCGCCGCCCGCCGGACCTCGCTCAGGGCGCGTTCGGCCTGCCGCACCCCGTACGCCTTCTCGGTGAGCACATCCCGCAGATAGGTGTGGTTCATCGCGTTGGTGTCGGTGAGCCAGCCGTTCTCCCAGACATGGGGGTTCTCGCGCTTCATGGTGGCCGAGGTCTTGCAGTACGACGGCGCCAGGTGCTCGATCACCCCGGTCCAGAAGTGGTAGCGCTTGTTCACCCCGTGCCGGACGACGGTGTACGGGGGATCGATCCACTTGCCGGAGATGGAGCGGTCGTAGCTGGAGCAGTAGGGGTCGTAGTCCAGCCGCGAGTGGTTGGCGTTGTTGGTGCCCAGGGTGTACATGACCGAGGTGATGATCTCGTACGAACGGGAGAGCGCCGACGCGATGTGCGGCGCGGCCCGGCGGCCGTAGGTACGGGCGGCGAACTCGCGGTAGAGCGCCTTGGGGCTGACCCGGCGGTCCCGGTCGGCTCGGTGGAGCGCGTAGAGGTTGATCTCGGTGGGGGTACCGGTGATCCGCGATTCCTTGTAGCGGTCGGTACGGGCCACATAGCCGATGACGTTGCGCTGCTTCTGGTAGTAGCGCATGCGGTTGACGTGGTCCTCGGTGAAGGCGTTGGCGATCTTCCCCTGGCCGTGGTACTCGCCGGTGGTGTCGTACTCCACCAGGACCGGGCGCGTGATCCGGGTGACGGTGGTGTCCACCGGGTGGGTCATGAAGAAGTCATGCGGCATCGCCTTGATCATCACCTTGGCGGCCTGGTTGCCGACCAGGTCGATCGCCTTGATGGTGCGCTCCATCTCCTGCGGGAAGTAGCCGAAGGTCCGCAGGTAGAGCCCGAGTCCGCGCTCCTCGTTGACGACGTCGGCGACCTGGTCGACCAGATAGGCGAGCTTGGCCTCCTCGGTCAGCAGCCGGGTGGAGTGCTGGCGCTCCACCCGGGCGCCGGTCTCGATGAAGGTCAGCACGACGGCGTCCACCCGGGGGACGAGGTCGAGCATCTCCCGGTAGTCGTTCCTGAACCACACCCAGAACTCGGGGTCGTCCAGGTCGATGGTGCCGCCGGGCCCGGTGCGGAACCGCTCGGGGTAGTAGTCGAGCCGGTAGAGCGCGTGGTCCCAGATCGCCACCTCGCCGATGCCGGCGCGATGGGCCGCGTCGGTGATCCGGTTGGCCTGGACCCGTCGCCGTTCCTCCCGCACCTGGCGGAGGTCATGGACGATGTGGTGGCTGATCTGGAGGTGGTTGATGTCGTACGAGGGGGCCTTGGCCAGCACGTCGTCGGCGCCCTGGTCGCTGTCGGAGAGCAGGGTCCAGCCCCGGACGGCGGAGCCGTGGCCCGGCCCGGCGGTGCTCGCGTCCGTCGCGGCTGTCGCGGTACGGGTGCCCGTCGAGGCTGTGTCCGTCGTGCCCGGCGCGGCGGGAGTGGTACGGGTGCCTACCGTGCCCGTCGTGCCCGTCGTGCCCGGAGCGGTCCGGGCGTCCACCGGCTGGATGGCCCCGGCCAGCGCCATGCCCACGGCGGCGAGCAGCACCGTCCAGCGGCGCACCACCCCCGTCGAGATCATGCTCATGACACCTCTATCCCGTTCACGGTGACCTTGCGCCGGGTCAGACCGTCGGTGAAGGCGACCGTGTCGGGGCCGCGGACCCCGGTGAAGTCGCTGTCGGAGAGATGGACCCCGCGCAGCCGGTCGCTCTCCAGACCCACCAGGTTGAGCACCGCGCGGGCACCGTCGATCCGGAACCGGCTCAGATGGATGTCGGTCACGGAGACCGGGTGGGTGCCGCCCTCGCCGCTGTTGTAGTTCATGTTCACGAAGAGCACATCGCGCTCGACCGCACGGCCGGTGACATCCCGTACGTACACGCCGTCGATGGCGCCACCGCGCTTCTTGCTCGCCTTGAGGTAGACCGGGTACTTCACCGGATAGTGCCCGGGGAAGTCGGGCGGGTTGATCCGGCAGCGCTCGGCGAAGACGTTCCGTACCCCGCCGGACATCTCGCTGCCCACGGTGATCCCGCCCCAGCGGCCGGAGAACGAGCAGTCCTGCACCACGATGTTCTCGCTGGGCACGCCCACCCGGTGGCCGTCCTCGTCCCGGCCCGACTTCACCGCGACGCAGTCGTCGTTGGTGTTGAAGCGGCAGCCGTGGATATGGACATCGCGGGACGCCTCGGGATTGCAGCCGTCGGTGTTGTACAGCAGGCTCTCGACGGTGATGTCCCGGACGGTGACGTTCGAGGAGAGGACCGGGTGCACGGTCCACATCGGCGGGTCGACGATCGTCAGATCGCTCACCAGCACATCGCGGCAGCGGTAGAACTGCACCATCGCGGGCCGCAGATGGTGACCGGCGCCGAAGACCCGGTCCTTGACCGGGACCCCCGTCGATCCCATCTGGCGCAGCAGCCGCTGGTCGGGGCCCTGGAGCCCGCTGGTGCGGTACCAGGACTCCCACGGGCCGCGGCGGGCCTGGCCGTCGAGGATGCCCTGGCCGGTGACGGCGACGTTCCGCCGGCCGTGGGCGTAGATCAGCGGCGAGTAGTTGTAACACTCGGTCCCCTCCCAGCGGGTGGGGACCACGGGGAGGTAGTCGGCCGGATCGGGGCTGAAGGCGAGGATCCCGCCCTCGCTCACATGGAGTTCGACCCCGTCGCGCAGATGGACCGCGCCGGTGACGAACCGGCCGGCCGGCACCACCACCCGGCCGCCGCCCGCCCGGTGGCAGGCGGCGATGGCACGGCGGATCGCGGCGGTGTTGAGGGTGGCGCCGTCACCGACGGCGCCGTAGTCGGTGATGTCGAAGGCGCGGCGCCGGAAGGTGGGGGGCCGGACCCGGGCGAGGATGAGCGGCACCTGGCTCCAGCCCCGGGGGGCGGCGGTGGGCAGCGCGTCGGCCGCTTGGGCGGAGGTCATGGGCAGCGCGCTGCCCGCCGCCAGCGCTCCCCCGGCCACCAGGGCCGAGCGACGCGAAGGGTGCGGTTGCATGGGACGTCACCTCTCAGAAGGGGGGTACCCAGGGGGTCGGGTCTCGTGCGCGCGGGAGGTCAGTGGGGGGCCCGCTCGGACGAGACCCGGGTGACCAGCTGGGTGGGATTGACGAAACGCAGCGCGATCACCAGCAGCACCAGCATCGAGAACGTGTACATCACCGCCATGGCGTCGATCGACTGCTGGGTGCGGATCCCGGCCGAGAAGACCGCGTAGTACAGGGCGACGATCAGGGTCTGGCTGTCGGGGCCCGCCGTCAGGAAGGTCAGCTCGAACATCCCGACCGTCCGCACCAGCACCAGCACCGACGCGGCCAGGATCCCCGGCAGCAGCAGCGGCGCGAGGATCCGCAGCAGCACCGAGGCGGTGCGTGCCCCGCACATCCGGGCCGCCGCCTCGATCCGGGGGTCGATCTGCTCGATGAACGGGGTCATCGTCAGCACCACGAACGGCACGGACGGCACCAGATTGGCCAGCACGACCCCGGTGAGGGTGCCCGCGAGCTGGAACTTGTAGAGCACGGTCGCCAGCGGGATGCCGTAGGTGATCGGCGGCACCAGGATCGGCAGCAGGAAGAGCAGCAGCAGCAGCTTCTTCCCGGGGAAGTTCCGCCGGGCCAGGGCGTAGGCCGCGGGCACGCCGATCGCCACCGAGACCGCCACCACCAGCACGGACACCAGTGCCGTGGTCCAGAACACCTGGCCGAGCGAGAACTCGCGCCAGGCCGATCCGTACCACCGGGTGGTCCAGCCGTCGGGCAGCCAGCTGGTGAACCAGCGGGTCCCGAAGGAGTCCACCAGCGGGACCCCGACCACACCGGCCAGCTGGACGAAGAAGAAGCCGAAGACGAACACGGTCACCCAGGTGCCGAGCCGCCCGGCGCGACGCCGCCGGGGGGCGGTGCCGCCCGGCGCCTCGGGGTCCGTGGTGGACCCGTCCCCGGTGGCACGGGACAGGCCGCCGGTCCTGTGCTGGGGCGCCTCACGCATCAGCCCTTGCCTCCCGTGGAGCCCCGGTACAGCATCGACCGCCAGGCGAGCACCACCAGCACCACCGCCATCATCGTCGCCGCCATCACCATCGCGATGGCCGAGCCGAGCGAGTAGTCGAACTTCTGGAAGGCCGCCTGATACGCCTCGATCGAGATCACATGGGTCTCCCCGCGGGGATCACCGACGAGCTGCGCCGAGGGGAAGACCGCGAACGCGAGCACGAAGGAGAGACAGAACGTGATCGCCAGCCCCGGCGCCAGCAGCGGCAGCGTCACATGGCGGAACCGCTGGAGGCGCCCGGCGCCCAGCGTCGCCGCCGCCCGCTCCAGGCTGGGATCGATCCCGGTCAGATAGGAGAGGGTGAGCAGATACGCGAACGGGAAGCCGGTGATGACCAGCGAGGCCGCCACACCCCAGTAGTTGTGCACCAGCTCCAGCGGGGCGTCGATGATCCCGGCCTCCAGCAGGGCCTTGTTGAGCCAGCCGCTGGGACCGAGATAGCCGAGCAGGCCCTGGGCGGTGAGCACGGTCCCCAGCGTGATCGGCATGACCAGCAGGGTGGTGATCAGCCGCCGT
Source organism: Streptomyces sp. NPDC057638 (assembly GCF_042800315.1). Taxonomy (NCBI): domain Bacteria; kingdom Bacillati; phylum Actinomycetota; class Actinomycetes; order Kitasatosporales; family Streptomycetaceae; genus Streptomyces; species Streptomyces sp. NPDC057638. Next base: position 5,735 of record NZ_JBHVHF010000165.1, on the reverse strand, counting down.
CCCCGGAACGCGCCCCGGGTGCGGAACGCCACCGGCACGGCGGCCAGGCAGTTCACCAGCGCCACCGGCACCGCGAGCCCCAGGGTGATCCCGATCGTCTCGCGGAGATAGGGGTCCGCGAAGAACTCGCGGTAGTTGGCGAGGGCTCCGCCGCCCCGCTGCGGCTGGAAGGAGAGCTGGAGCCCGTAGAGGAAGGGATAGCAGAAGAGCAGCACCAGGAAGACCGCGCCGGGCGCCAGCAGGATGAGCGTGCGGTCCACCCCGCGCTCGGCGAGCCGGTGCCGCAGCGTGGGACGGTCCGCCGGGGCCCGGGGGCGCGACGGCGCGGGAGCGTGCGGCGCCGTGGTCATGGCCCGACCGCTTCCGTCGGTTCCGTGACGTCCGTGAGCGCGGCGGCCCGGCCCTCCGCGCCCGGAGGCTCGCCCGATGCCTCCGTTCCATCCGTTCCATCCGTTCCATCCGGGGCGAAGACCAGCACCCGGCGGGGGTCGGCGGCCAGTTCCACCGCGTCCCCGGGCGCGAGCCTGCGGCCGGTACGGAAGTGGATGCCCTGACCGGTCGCGAGCCGCGCCCGTACCGCCAGTTCCCGGCCGTGGTACTCCACCACCTCCACGGTCACCGGGAGCCCGGCCGTCCCCTCCGCCGCGATATCGAGGTCCTCCGGACGCAGCGCCACCACGCCCGGGGCCCCCGGCCCCAGACCGCCCCGGTCGATCCCGGTCAGCGCGGTGCCCGCCAGGGTGAGCGCGAGCATGGGGCCGTCGGCGGCGGTGACCGTCACGTCCAGCATGTTGCGGTAACCCATGAAGGAGGCGACATAGCGGTTGGCGGGCTGACCGTAGACCTCCTCCGGGGTGCCGATCTGCTGGGTCAGCCCGTCCCGCAGCACCACCAGCCGGTCGGCGAGGGAGAGCGCCTCCTCCTGGTCGTGGGTGACGTAGACGGTGGTCAGCCCGAGGCTCTGGTGCAGCCGGCGGATCTCGGTGCGCATCTCCAGCCGCAGCGCCGCGTCCAGATTGGACAGCGGCTCGTCCATCAGCACCAGCCGGGGCTCCAGCACGATGGCGCGGGCGATGGCCACCCGCTGCTGCTGACCGCCGGAGAGCTGGCCGGGCCGCTTGTGGGCGTGCCCGGTGAGCTGGACCAGCTCCAGCGCCTCGGCGGTGCGGCGGACGATCTCGGCCTTCGCCACCTTGGCCATCCTCAGCCCGAAGCCGACGTTGCCCCGCACGGTGAGATGGGGGAAGAGGGCGTAGTTCTGGAAGACCATCCCGAAGCCACGCCGCTCGGGCGCGATGTGGTCGACGCGCTCGCCATCGAGCCGGATCGAGCCGCCGGTGAGCGGGAGCAGCCCGGCGAGGCAGTTCAGGGCGGTGGACTTGCCACAGCCGGAGGGCCCGAGCAGCGCGACGAACTCACCGCCCGCGATATCGAGACTCAGCTCCCTCAGGGCCGCGTGACGGCCGAAGCTGCGCGAGACCCGGTCCAGCCGGAGCGTGGAGAAACGGGACTTCATTCCCTGATCACATGGACCTCTCGCTCGGGAGCGGTAGCGGTAGCGGTAGCGGTACGGTCGGATCCGGGCCGGTCCCGGGGCGCGGGCGGCTCGGGGCGCGGGCGGGCCCGGCGGGGCTCAGCCCCCGGCCACCTCGCGGTTCCACAGGTCGAACGCCTTCACCTGCTGGTCGGCGGGGAGCGAGGGCTTCTTGGGGAAGGTGTCGATCCAGCGGTCGAACTCGGGGACGCCGAACTCGCGGAGGGTGGCGCGGGACTTCTCCGGCGCCATGGACAGCGGCACGTTCTTGATCGCGGGGCCGGGGTAGAAATACCCGTCGTCGTACGCCTTGGCCTGCTGCTCCGGGGTGAGCATCCACCTCACGAGCTGGAGGGCCGCGCTCATGGTGTCGGCGTCCACGCCCTTGGGGACCACCGCGTACTGGGCGTCCGTGACCCAGGTCATCGCGTCGAAGTGCCCCGCCCGCATCCGCTGGGGTACGGTGCCGAGCGCGCGCGGGTTGATATACCAGCCCGTTGTGGTCATGATCATGTCAACTTGCCCACTGGCCAGGTTCTTCATGGTCTCGGTGGTCCCGGAGCCATAGACACCGATGTACTTGTCCAGCTCCTTGAGGTACGCCCAGGTCTTCTCCCAGCCGTTCACCGGGTCCCGGGGGTCCTTGTCCCCCAGCAGATAGGGCAGCCCCATCAGAAAGGTGCGCCCGGGGCCCGAGTTGGCCGGATCCGCGTACTGGAACCGCTTGGGGTTGGCCTTCGCCCACGCCAGCAGCTCCCCCGGGGTCCGCGGCGGCTGGGCCACCTTCTCCGGGTCGTACTCGTAGAGCGGGCCCGAGGGGTAGTACACGATCGCGGTGCCCCGGCCCTGGGCCAGCTTCTGCATCTCGGCGGCGGGCTCCAGATAGTCCGGCGTACCGATCACCGACTGGTGCTCGGCCATGGACGACCACAGGTTCTGCGCGATCCCCGCCGCGAGGCCGTCGGTACCGGTGAGCACCAGATCCACCTGGACCCGGCCCGCCTGCTGCTGGGCCTTGATCTTCCCGGCGAGGTCCGGGGCGGGGGCCTTGGAGTAGGTGACCTCGGCGATGACGTCCGGATGCTCCTTCACAAAGGCGTCGATCATGCCCTGGGTCAGCTGGAGGTTCCCCGCGACATCCAGGATGTCCAGCGTCACCGGCTTGGCGGGCTTCTCCGGGATCCTCTTCGACCCGCCGTCCCCCGGATCCGGGCTGTCCGCGCCGGGCGCGCCACAGCCGACCGCCACCAGGGCCAGCAACACCCCGGCGACCCCGACCCTCACTGAACGGCGGTTCGGTAAACGGGACATGGCGTCAGCCACCCCTCTGGATGAGATAGCGCTTACCGGGCCTTGTGCCCGAACAAGGTCCACCCCACCAGAGGCCCTGTCAAGAGACCGAGCCGGTGGAACCACGAACCCGCAGTTCGACGGGGACGACTTCGGGCTCGATATCCTCGTCCCCGGCCATGATCCGCCCCAGCGCCCCGCCCGCGAGCCGCCCCAGCCGATCGCGCGGAACCGCTACCGTCGTCAGCGGCGGCGCGGAGAACCGGGCCATGTCGATCTCGTCGAAACCCGTCAGCGAGACATCGTCCGGGACCTTCACTCCCAGCTCGGCGAAGCGGGCGAGCACCCCGAGGGCGACGAAGTCGTTGTACGCCACCACCGCCGTGGCACCGCTCTCCAGCGCGGCGGGCGCCCTCGCGTACCCCTCGTCCGTGGTCGACCCGCAGGGCACGGTGACCACATCGAGCCCGAACGCCTCGGCCCCGGAGAAGGCCCGCAGCCGCTCCCCGTTGGCCCAGGCGTGCTCGGGCCCCTCCAGATAGACCACCCGGCGGTGCCCGAGCCGGGCCAGATGCCCGCAGAGCGCCATGATCCCCCGGAAGAAGTCGACCGTGATCGAGTGCAGCGCCAGCCCCGCGACCTGGCGGTTGGTCACCAGCATGGGCGTGCCCCGCCCCGCCAGCGCCGCCAGATCGGCCCGGGGCATCCGGGGCGAGCAGAGCAACAGACCGTCCGCGTAACGGATCAGGTCCTCCGTCAGCTCCCGTTCCACCCCCGGGTCCTCGTCCGAGTCCATCACGATCACCCGGCTCCCGGCGTCCCGCGCCACCACCGAGACCGACTTGATGATGTCGTGGAAGTAGGGATTGGCCAGATCGGGCACCAGCACCCCGATCGTCCCCGACCGCCCCCGCGCCAGATCCTGCGCCGCCGCGCTCGGCCGGTACCCGAGGTCCACGATCGCGGCGCGCACCCGCTCGGCGAGCCTGGGCGCCACGGTGTCCACCCCGTTGAGCACCCGCGAGACGGTCGCCACGGAGGCCCCCGCCTCCCGGGCCACGTCGGCGATCGTGACCCGCTTCGCACGCTTGGGGGCAACCATCGACGCTCTCCTTCGTGCGCGCGGCGGCACACCGGGGCGTCGAGGCGACCGCCGTCGGTGCGCACGGGCGAGAAACCGGTTTCTCGCCCGGAGAACGTAGCAGAGTTCAGGGCGGGTTTGACCCGGACGAGTGCGACAAAGGGCCTGCCAGGAAGGGGGGTTCACCTGGTGGGGCCGCCGCTGGTCCCTCCGCTCACCGGCCCGGCCGCCGTGACGCCTGTCGCCCGCGACGCGTCCGCGGGCCCCGTCCGTGAGCGGGGATCGCGTGCCTCTCCGCAACGGCCCGCCCGTCGCTCGGAACCGGTGGTCGCCGCTCGGAACCGAACGTCGCTCGGAACCGGTCGCGGTGGCCGTGACCCGACCGCGAACAGCCGAGCCGCGAACACGCGGTGTCCCGGCGCCTACGCTGAGAGGGACGAGCCGACCGGCAGAGAGGCGAGGCCGTGCCTGTTCCCGCTACCCCGGACCCGTACGCCGACCCGCTGGCCTTCGGGCAGCGGCTCCGGATCCTCCGGACCCGCCGGGGCGTCACCCGGGACCAGCTCGGCGGACTCGTGGCCCGCGGCGGCGCGTGGGTCAAGGCGCTGGAGACCGGCCGGCTGGGGATCCCCCGGTTCGATCTGGTGCTCCGGCTCGCCGAGGTGCTCCGGGTGCGGGACCTGACCGAACTGACCGGTGATCCGTCCGTGCCCGTACCGCTCTTCGCCGGTCCCGGGCACCCACGGCTGGCCGCCGTACGGGCCGCCGTCGACCGGCTGACGTTCGCGGGCGACCGGGAAGCGCCCCCCACCGCACAGCTCACCGCCCGACTGGAACGGGCCTGGGCGGCACGGCACGCCTCCGCCCACCACCGCGAGGTCATCGGCGCCCGCCTGCCCGAGCTGATCCACGACGCCCAGCTCACCGTCCGTCAGGCCGCGTCCGCCGTGGAGCGGCGGGCCGCCCAGTCGGCCCTGTCGGAGAGCTACTCCCTCGCCCAGTTCTTCCTCGCCTACCAGCCTGATGCCGCCCTCCTGTGGCGGGTCGCCGAACGCGGTCTGGTGGCCGCGCAGGAGTCCGAGCATCCCCACACCATCGGCGTGGCGGCCTGGCTGAGCGCCCAGGCCCACCGGGACGCGGGTCCCCCGCACTCCGACGCCGCCGACGCGGTCACCACGGCGACCCTGTCCTACCTGGAGCCGCTCCTGCCCGACGCTTCCCCGGACCTGATCGCCATCACCGGCGCGCTCACCTTCGAGGCCGGTCACACCGCCGCCCGGCGGACGGACACCGGGACCGCGTGGCGCTCCTGGGACCGGGCCCGGGAGATCGCCTCCCGGCTCCCGGAGGGCTACTTCCACCCCGTCACCAGCTTCGGCCGCGCCGTCATGGCGGCGCACGCGGTCACCCTCGCGGTCGAGCTGCGCCAGGGTGGAGAGGCCGTGCGCCAGTCGGCCGCGTCAGACGCGACCCCGATTCCCAGTCGGCCGCGCACGGCGCGACACCGCATCGAGGAGGCCCGGGGGTACCACCTGGACGGGCAGCCGGACGTGGCGCTGGCCGTGCTGGAGCGGGCTCATGAGAGGGCTCCCGAGACGATCGCGTACAACGGCTACGCGAAGGCGATCGTGCTGGAGGAGGCCCAGTCGAAGCACGCGGCCCGTCGACGTCGGGCATCCACCCTGGCGGTGACGCTCGGTCTCCTCGCGGCCTGACCCGCCGTCGGACATCGGGACGCGGAGACGGCCGCCGGGCGCGGAGACGGGCCACGGGGTGTCGCGGGGCCGCTCCCGTCCCCGGCGGGAGCGAGACCGGGTCTGAGGGCGGCGG
>NZ_JBHVHF010000164.1:0-17943 GCF_042800315.1 Streptomyces sp. NPDC057638 | reverse complement strand
GCCCCGTCCCGCCCGGGACGGGGCCCTCGGGCCTGTTGGCCCTGTTGAGCTTCTGGAGGCAACACGGACGCTGGTCCGGTGAACCTGATGTCGGATTCCCGCCAGCATCCAGGGATCCAGCGGCGCAGACTCGACACCGTACGACGCGGATGAGGCCGCGTAGGCGCCAGGAAAGGACCGAGCCATGACAGCGACGACGGCCCCCCAGGGTGCCAGAGAGGCGCGCAGGGGCGCAGACGGCCGGGAACGGGTGTACACGACGGTCGGCAGCCCGGTCGGGGAGCTGCTGCTGGTGGGGGTGGCATCCGCCACCGCGCCCGGGGGCACCGCCCTGCTCTCGCTCTCCCTGCCGGGGCAGAAGGGCGCGGCGAGCGTCCAGGACGGCTGGCGGCACGACCCTGCCGCCTTCAGCGAGGTCATCGCCCAGCTCACGTCCTATTTCGCCGGTGGGCTGACGCACTTCGGCCTGGAGTACGCCGACAGCGGAACGGAGTTCCAGCGCCGGGTCTGGCGGGCCGTGGAGGAGATCCCCCATGGCACGACCGCGACCTATGCCGAGATCACCCGGAGGATCGGCGGTTCCGGGGTGGCGGTGCGGGCGGTGGGGACCGCCATCGGGCGCAATCCGCTGCTGGTGGTGCGGCCGTGTCATCGAGTGGTGGGCTCGGACGGGGCCCTGCGCGGCTACGCGGCCGGGCTGGAGCGCAAGGAGTACCTGCTGGGCCTTGAGGGCGCGCTGACGCCATGACCGATGGGGCCCTCTTCCCGCGGGAGCGGAGGGAGATCGCCCCGGGCGCGGTGCATGTGCCCGGCTGGCTCTCGCTGGACCGCCAGCGGGAGCTGGTGGCCGCCTGCCGCGCCTGGGCCCGGGGGCCGGTGCCGCTGCGCCACACCGTGCTGCCCGGCGGTGGGGTGATGTCGGTACGGACGGTCTGCGTCGGCTGGCACTGGCGGCCTTACCGCTACAGCCGTACGGCGGACGAGGTGAACGGCGCGCGGGTGGCGGAGTTCCCGGACTGGCTGGTTCGGCTGGGCCAGGAGGCGCTGGTGGCGGCGTACGGGGAGAGTGCGGCGCGCGGGGAGGGTGCGGCTCCCGCGTACACCCCTGACACCGCGCTGATCAACTTCTATGACGGCGACGCGCGGATGGGCATGCACCAGGACCGGGAGGAGCGCTCCGGGGCGCCCGTGGTGTCGCTCAGCATCGGCGACAGCTGTCTCTTCCGCTTCGGCACCACCCGGGCTCGGGGAGGGCCCGCCACGGATGTGGAGCTGGTCTCCGGCGATCTCTTCGTCTTCGGCGGGCCCTCCCGGTTCGCCTTCCATGGCGTACCGAAGGTCCTGACGGGGACGGGGAGTCCCGGGACGGGCATGCGGGGCGGGCGGCTGAACATCACCCTGCGGGAGACGGGGCTGGCCGGGTGAGGGGCGGGGAGCGCCGGGCTCCCCGGATGGGCCGCTGACAGCGGGTTCCGGGGAGCGCGCCCGGGGTCAGCGGCCGGCGAACGGCTGGTCCGTGCGGACGATCTCCTTGCCCAGCGGGAGCAGCGAGACCGGGATCAGCTTGAAGTTCGCGATGCCCAGGGGGATGCCGATGATCGTGATGCACAGGAGGACGCCGGTCACGATGTGGCCGAGCGCCAGCCACCAGCCCGCCAGGATCAGCCAGAGCGCATTGCCCACGCAGGAGGGCGCGCCCGAGCCGGGGCGGTCCACCACCATGTAGCCGAAGGGCCAGAGGGCGTAGACCCCGATACGGAAGGCCGCGAGGCCGAACGGGATGCCGATGATCGTGATGCAGAGCAGCAGACCCGCCAGCAGATAGCCCAGGAACATCCAGAAGCCGCAGAGCACGAGCCATATGACGTTGAGGATTGTCTTCATGGGCGATGACCTGCCATCTCTTCGAGTCGGGCGATCCGCTCCGCCATGGGCGGGTGGGTCGAGAACATCTTGGTCAGGGCCCTGCCCTGACCGAAGGGGTTGGCGATCATCATGTGGCTCGCGGTTTCCAGCCGGGGCTCGGGAGGCAGGGGCAGCTGCTTGGTGCCCGCGTCCAGCTTGCGCAGGGCGCTGGCGAGGGCCAGCGGGTCGCCGGTGAGCTGGGCGCCGGAGGCGTCCGCCTCGTACTCCCGGGAGCGGCTGACGGCCAGCTGGATGATGGAGGCGGCCACCGGCCCGAGGATCATGATCAGCAGCATGCCCGCGATGCCGGGGCCGTCGTCGTCGGAGCGGCCCACCGGGATCAGCCAGGCGAAGTTCACCAGGAACATCACGACGGACGCGAGGGCCCCCGCGACCGAGGAGATCAGGATGTCGCGGTTGTAGACATGGCTGAGCTCATGGCCGATGACACCGCGCAGCTCCCGCTCGTCGAGGATCTGGAGGATGCCCTCGGTGCAGCAGACCGCCGCGTTCCTCGGGTTGCGGCCGGTGGCGAAGGCGTTGGGCGCCTGGGTGGGCGAGATGTAGAGCCGTGGCATGGGCTGACGGGCTGCCGTGGAGAGCTCGCGGACCATCCGGTACAGCGCCGGTGCCTCGAACTCGCTCACGGGCCGGGCGCGCATGGCCTTCAGGGCGAGCTTGTCGCTGTTCCAGTAGGCGTACGCGTTGGTGGCGAGCGCCACGACGAGCGCGACGATCAGCCCCGTACGCCCGAAGAGGCTGCCGATGACGAGGATGAGTGCGGACAGTCCCCCGAGGAGTACGGCGGTCTTCAGCCCATTGTGCCGGCGGTGCACGGTACGCCCTCCAGGTGGTGCGGCAGGGGAACCCTTTGCTCTGGTGATGCTCCACTCTTCAGTGGACCCTTCCGTACTGGTCAACGCCAGGCGAAGGGCACCAGTTCCCCGGGGCTCCGGTCCGGAGGGTGGACCGTACGGGTGATGGTGGGCGCGGGCGCGGCTCAGAAGAGGCTGACGGCGGCGAAGCGCAGGACCAGCTGGGGGTAGCCGGAGAGGAGGACGCCGACGATGGCGGTCAGGGCGATGGCCACGGTCACGGCGGCCGGGGCGGGCCGGGCGGCCACGGTGGCGGCGGGTCCGTTCCCGGCGCCCCCGGCCGACGGCGCGGCCTCGGGCGAGCGGAAGAGCAGGGCCGTCCAGCGCAGGTAGTAATAGAGCGCGATGGCCACGTTGACCCCCATGACGACGGCCAGCCAGCCGAGCCCCGCGTCCACGGCCGAGGAGAAGACCGTCACCTTGGCGAAGAGGCCGATGATGCCCGGGGGCAGCCCCGCCAGACAGAGCAGGAAGAAGCCGAGGGTGAGCGCGGTGAGCGGGCGGGTGGCGTACAGGCCCTGATAGTCGGCGATCCGGTTGCGCGGGTGGGTCCGGGCGACGAGCGCGGCCACCGCGAAGGCTCCGAGGTTCACCACGGCGTACATCAGGGCATAGGCGACGGTCGAGCCGATCTGCTTCTCGTCGGAGTAGGCCGCGGCGGCGATCGGGACGAGGAGGTACCCGGCCTGGCCGACGGACGACCAGGCCAGCAGGCGTACCGCGCTCCAGTCGCGGGCGGCCGACTGGCGCAGGGCGGCGACATTGCCCGCCGTCATGGTCAGCGCGGCCAGGACCGCGATCACCGGCCCCCAGACGTCGGTGAGCGAGGGGAAGGCGATGACCGTCACCAGGATCAGCCCCGAGAAGCCGACGGCCTTGCCCACCACCGACAGATAGGCGGCGATGGGCAGGGGCGCGCCCACATAGGTGTCGGGTACCCAGAAGTGGAAGGGGACGGCCGCCGTCTTGAAGGCGAAGCCGATGAGGGTCAGCGCGACACCGGCCTTGGCCAGGGTGTCGAGCTGGCCCGGGACCGCGGGCAGTTCGGTGGCGATCCGGGTGAGGTGCATGGTCCCCGTGGTCGCGTACACGAAGCTCACGCCGAGCAGGGTGACGGCGGTGGCGGTGACCGAGGAGAGGAAGAACTTCAGCGCCGCCTCGCTGGAGAGACGGTCCCCGCGCCGCAGCCCGACCAGGGCGAAGGCGGGCAGCGAGGCGACCTCCAGGGCGACGACCAGGGTGGCGAGGTCACGGGAGGCGGGCAGCAGGGCGGCCCCGGCGGCCGAGGAGAGCAGCAGGAACCAGTACTCGCCCGCGGGAAGGCGCTTCCTGGTGTCGTGCAGCGACATGAGCGCCGTCAGCAGCGCGCCACCGAGCACCAGGAGCTGGACGACCAGGGCGAAGTGGTCGGCCGTGTAGCTACAGGTGGTGGGGTCGGTGCGCAGACAGAAGGTCTGCCGGTCGCCGGAGCGCAGCGGCAGGAGCGCGAGGAGGGCGAGGGCGAGCCCGGCGACCGCGCCGATGCCGAGCCAGTGCTTGGCGCGCTCCGGCACGAACAGGTCCGCGACCAGGATGATCAGCGCCACGGCGGCGGTGATGGTCGGCGGGGCGATGGCGAGCCAGTCGACGGACTGGACCAGCGTGGTGACGCCGGAGGCGGTGGTGGTACCAGTGGCGGTGGTGACGCCGACGGCGGCCGTCGCGCCGTCGAGGGCCAGAGCGCCGTGGGTTGCCAGGGTCACGACTTGCCTCCTGCGAGGAGCTTCTGCACGGCCGGATCGGTGAGGGCGAGGAGGACCGCGGGCCAGAGTCCGGCGAGGACGGTCAGGGCGACGAGCGGGCTCCAGGTGGCGACCTCGTACCCCCGGACGTCGGCGAACGGCGGGCTCTGGGGCTCCTCCGGACGGTGCGCGCCCATACAGACGCGGCGGACGACGATCAGGAGGTAGGCGGCGGTGAGCAGGGTGCCGAAGCCGCCGATGACCATGAAGACGAGGAAGGCGGGGCGGTTGAGGCCCGGCGCGGGGTCGAAGGCGCCGAACAGGGCCAGCATCTCGCCCCAGAACCCGGCGAGGCCGGGCAGCCCGAGGGAGGCGATGGCCGCGAAGGCGAGCAGCGCGCCGAGGCGGGGGGCCCGTCCGTAGAGCGCGGCGCCGGTGGCCCCGGCGAGGGTGTCGAGGTCGGCGGTGCCGTACCGGTCCTTCAGGGCTCCGACGAGGAAGAAGAGGAGACCGGTGATCAGGCCGTGGGCGATGTTGGCGAAGAGGGCGCCGTTGACCCCGGTCGGGGTCATCGTGGCGATGCCCAGCAGGACGAAGCCCATATGGCCGACGGAGGAGTAGGCGATCAGCCGTTTGAGGTCGCCGTTGGCGCCGGGCCGGGCGAGGGCGAGACAGGCGAGGGAGCCGTAGACGATCCCGGCGACGGCGAAGGCGGCGAGGTAGGGGGCGAAGGTCCGCATACCGTCCGGCGCGATCGGCAGAACGATACGGACGAAACCGTACGTACCCATCTTCAGCAGAACACCGGCCAGCAGCACCGAACCGACCGTCGGGGCGGCGGTGTGCGCATCGGGCAGCCAGCTGTGCAGGGGCCACATCGGGGTCTTGACGGCCAGTCCGACGCCGATCGCCAGAACGGCGATGACCTGCGTGGACGTGGCCAGGCCCCGGCCGTTGTCAGTGGCGAGTGCCACCATGTCGAACGTGCCGCTCTCCAGGCCGATCAGCAGCAGGCCGAGCAGCATGACGACGGAACCGAGGAGGGTGTAGAGGATGAACTTCCAGGCGGCCTGGCGCCGTCCCTCGCCGCCCCAGCGGGCGATGAGGAAGTACATCGGGATGAGCACCATCTCGAAGGCCAGGAAGAAGAGCACCAGGTCGAGCACGGCGAAGCTGGCGAGCGTGCCCGACTCCAGGACCAGCAGCAGGGCGGTGAACGCCTTCGGGGACGGGCCCGTGGGCATCTTGAAGTAGCTGTAGAGCGCGCAGAGGAAGGTCAGCAGCGCGGTCAGGACCAGAAGGGGGAGGGAGATGCCGTCCACACCGAGGTGGATCCGTACGTTGAGCGCGGGGATCCAGGGGATGTCCGACTCGGCCTGCATCCGCGACGGCTCGTCGTGGTCGAAGCCGAGGGTCAGGACGATCGCGGCGGCCAGGATCACACCGGTGACCGTCACCCCGTGGCGCAGCACGGCCTGGTCGGGGCCGGAGCCCTGGAGACCGGGCGGGGCGGGCAGCAGCGCGGCGACGGCCCCGATAAGCGGGCCGACCACGATGAACGCGAGAAGGAACTGCATCACGGACTCGCTGATATCGATCACGGCTACGACCCCGCGTTGACGTTGGACAGGACGACGGCGGCGATGGCCAGCACGACAGTGCCCGCGAGCAGCGCGCCGAGATAGGTCTGCACATTGCCGGTCTGCGCGCGGCGGACGAGCCAGCCGAGGCCCCTCGTGCCGGAGGCGGCGCCGCGTACGTAGGTGTCGACGACCTCACGGTCGAGGAAGCGGACCAGTTCGGCACCGGCCAGCACGGGGCGGACGAAGAGCGCGTGGTAGACGGCGTCCAGATGGAAGCCGGAGGCCGCGTGGCGGTGGAGCGGGCCCAGCAGCAGCCGGCCCGGGTCGGTCGGGTCCGGGGCGGAGGCGACGCTGCCGTAGGCGGGGGCGTGGGTCGCGACGGCCTCGGCCTCGGTCACCGACGGGGTGGCGTCCCGGTGGGCCGCCAGGGCGGTGGCCGGTGCCGGAACCGCGCCCGCGCGCTGACGCAGCGAGCGCCAGGCACCGTAGGTGAGCAGGCCGCCGATCAGCGCGACTCCGGTGCCGAGGACGGCCGTGGTCAGAGTGGGAGCCAGGCTGTGGCTGTCCAGCCAGCCGTCGGCCAGGCCATAGGTCAGCCCCAGCCCGAGGGAGGGGATGGCCAGCAGCCACAGGACCCCGGTCATGGCGAGGGGTTCGCGGCCGTGGTCGGGGGCCTGATCGCCCCGGCCGCGGAAGGTGAGCAGCCAGAGCCGGGTGGCGTAGGCGGCGGTGAGCAGGGCCGCCAGCAGCCCGGAGACCAGGACCGTCCAGCCCGCCGCGACGGGGGCGGTGGCGGAGTCGCCGAGCGCGGTGTGCTCGGCGGCGACGAGGACGGCCTCCTTGGAGAAGAAGCCGGAGAAGGGAGGGATCGCGACGAGCGCCAGCAGGGCGACGGTCATCGTCCAGTAGGCGTCGGGGATGCGCCGGGTCAGTCCGCTCATCCGGGAGATCGCGGCGAGGGAGTTGGTGCCCGCCGCATGGATGACGACACCGGCCGCGAGGAAGAGGAGCGCCTTGAAGGCGCCGTGCGTCAGGAGGTGGAAGACGGCGGAGCCGCGGTCGGCGACCGCGAGGGCACCCGCCATATAGCCGAGCTGGCCGATGGTCGAGTAGGCGAGGACGCGTTTGATGTCGTCCTGGGCGAGTGCGGCCAGGCCCGAGCCGACCATGGTGACGGCCGCCATCACGGCGAGGACGACGAGCGCCGCCGCCGAGGCGGCGAAGACGGGAAGGAGCCGGGCCACGAAGTAGATACCGGCCGCCACCATCGTGGCGGCGTGGATCAGCGCGGAGACGGGCGTGGGGCCCGCCATCGCGTCGGGCAGCCAGGTGTGGAGCGGGAACTGGGCCGACTTGCCCGCCACACCGGCCAGCAGCAGCAGCGCCACCAGCGTGGGGTGGTCGAGGGAGCCCGCGGCGACGGCGTCCAGGATCCCGGTGATCCGGAACGTCCCGGCGTCGGTGGCCAGGGCGAAGAGACCGATCAGGAAGGGGACATCACCGAGCTTGGTGACCAGGAACGCCTTCAGGGAGGCGGTGCGCGCCTCGGGCGTCTCCCAGTAGTGACCGACCAGGAAGTAGGAGCAGATGCCCATGATCTCCCAGCCGACCAGGAGCACCATCAGGTCGCCGGAGTAGACGACCAGCAGCATCGCGGCGGTGAAGAGGGAGACGAGGGCGGCGTAGGAGGGGTAGCGGGGGTCATCGCGCAGATAGGCCGTGGAGTAGATCTGCACACAGGAGGCGACGACCGTGACCAGGACGGCGACCAGCACCGCGAAACCGTCGAGGTGGAGGGCGAGCTCGATGGGGACCGAGCCGGTGGGGGTGAGCTGGGTGGCCGCGTCGAGGGGCTCCCCGCCGCCCTGCCGTACGGCGACCGTGACCGCGAGCGCGGCGGCGGCCAGGGCGGGCAGCACGGCCAGCGGACGGACGAAGCCGGGCGCGGTCCGGCCGAGCAGCAGCCCGGCGACGGCGCCGAGGAAGGGAAGGAGGGGGACGAGGACGGCGAGGGTCGTCGTGGTCACGCGGTGGCCTCGGCCTTCTGCGTCTGTCGGGTCTGCGGTGTCGGCTCGGCCGCGGCGGCGCCCGTGCCGCCGGGCTCCCCGCCGTCCCCGCCGTCGGGGCGTTCGGCGGTGTCCCGCAGACGGTCGACGTCGGAGCTGCCCCGGTTGCGGTAGACCATCAGCACGATCGCGAGGCCGATGCCGATCTCGGCGGCGGCGATGGCGATGGTGAAGAGGGTCAGCGCCTGACCGGAGTGCAGGGTGTCGCGCAGCCAGACATCGAAGGCGACGAGGTTGAGGTTGACGGCGTTGAGCATCAGCTCGACGGACATCAGGACGAGGATCGCGTTGCGCCGGGCGAGCACGCCGTAGACGCCCACACAGAAGAGGAGGACGGAGAGGACGGCGGGATAGGCGAGGTGCATCAGTTCTCCTCCTCCGGGTCCGTCGCGGCCGTCGTGTTCACCGCTGACGTGCCCGCGGCCGGTGTCACGCCGGAGGCCGGTGTCGCGGCTGTCGCGGCCGGTGTCACGGCTGTCGCGTCCGTCGCACGGTCCGCGGCGGCGCGCTTACGGGACAGGACGATCGCGCCGACGAGGGCGGAGAGCAGCAGGACGGAGAGCGCTTCGAAGGGCAGCACCCAGTGCCGGAACAGGATGGCGCCGGTCACCTCGGTGGACCCCTGGGCGGGGCCGTCCAGATCGATCCAGGTGGCGCGGAAGGCGTCGACCACCACCCAGACCAGGGCGATGGCGGAGGTGACGGCGACCGCGAGGGCGACCCACCGGTTGCCGGAGTCGGCGTCCGGGGAGCGCCCGATGGGAGCCCGGGTGAGCATCAGACCGAAGAGAAGGAGGACGACCACGGAACCGACGTAGATCAGCACCTGCACCCAGGCGATGAACTCCGCCGTCAGCAGCAGGTACTCCACGGCGAGCCCGCCGAGCGCCACCACCAGCCACAGGGCGGCGTGCACCAGTTGCCTGGTGGTGACGGTCATCACGGCCGCGCCAAGGGTGACGAGGCCGACGAGGAGGAAGGCGATCTCGACGCCGGTCGGCGAGAGGAAGCCCGGGGACGTGGCGGCCAGGGTCATGCCGGGCCCCCCTCGGGGGTGGTGCCGGGGGCTCCGGTGTCACCCGGGGCGCCGGGGGTGGTGCCGGGGGCCGGGGCCGCCGGAGGGGCGGGGGGCGCGGGCGGGTCGGCGGGGGCCGACGGCTCGGCGGCGGCCTGGGCGGCGGCGAGCTTGTCGGCCGTCTTGCGGGCCGCGGCGATCTCCTTGGGCTCCTCCGCCGCGGGGTCCAGGGCCGGAGGCGCGGGCACCGTCCACATCCACTCGCGGAGCTTGTCCCGCTCATGGGTCAGCTCACGGATGTCGGTCTCCGCGTACTCGAACTCGGGCGACCAGAACAGCGCGTCGAAAGGACACACCTCGATGCAGATACCGCAGTACATACAGAGGGAGAAGTCGATGGCGAACCGGTCGAGGACATTACGGCTGCGCTCACGCCCGCCCGGAGTGGCGGCCGGGACCGTCTCCTTGTGGGAGTCGATGTAGATGCACCAGTCCGGGCACTCACGGGCACAGAGCATGCAGACCGTGCAATTCTCCTCGAAGAGCCCGATCACCCCCCGGGTGCGGGGCGGGAGAGCGGGCTGGACCTCCGGGTACTGGGCGGTGACCGTCTTCTTCGTCATCGTACGGAGGGTGACGGCCAAGCCCTTGGCGAGACCGGATCCGGGGATCGGCGCCATTACTGGATCACCACCTTCACGATGCCGGTGAGAGCGATCTGGGCGAGGGCGAGCGGCACGAGCACGGTCCAGGCCAGCCGCTGGAGCTGGTCCTCGCGCATCCGGGGATAGCTCACCCGCAGCCAGATGATGATGAAGGCGAGCACGGCCGTCTTCAGCAGGGTCCAGACCCAGCCGAGGCCATCGGCCCCCCAGGGCCCGTGCCAGCCGCCGAGGAAGAGGACGGTGGTCAGACCGCAGAGCACGACGATGCCCGCGTACTCGGCGAGCAGGAAGAGCGCGAAACGCAGCCCCGTGTACTCGGTGTACGCGCCGAAGATGATCTCCGAGTCGGCGACCGGCATATCGAAGGGCGGGCGCTGGAGTTCGGCGAGCCCCGCGACGAAGAAGACGATGGCGCCCGTGATCTGCCACGGGAGCCACCACCACTCGAAGGCGTTGAGGATGCCGGGCAGCGAGACCGTGCCCGCCGCCATGGCGACGGAGGCGGCGGCGAGCAGCATCGGCAGTTCGTACGCCAACAGCTGGGCGGCGGTCCGCAGACCGCCGAGGAGGGAGAACTTGTTGGCCGAGGCCCAGCCCGCCATCAGCGAGCCGAGCACACCGACCCCCATGATCGCGAGGACGAAGAAGATGCCCGCGTCGATGACCTGGCCGACCGCGCCCTCGCTGGGCCCGATGGGAATCGCTATCAGGACGAGGAGATAGGGGAGGAGGGCGACGGCCGGGGCGAGCTGGAAGACGCGCCGGTCGGCACCGGCCGGGACGACGTCCTCCTTCTGCGCGAACTTCACCCCGTCCGCGACGAGCTGCGCCCAGCCGTGGAAACCACCCGCGTACATGGGGCCGAGGCGGCCCTGCATATGGGCCATCACCTTGTGCTCGGTCTGCCCGATCACCAGCGGCAGGACCAGGAACACGGCGAAGACGACGAGTAGCCGTACGGCGACGTCAAGAGCGTCGTTCACGCGGGGTCGCCTCCGGCGGTCTCGGTCGGCTCCTCGTCCTCGGCCCGTTCACCTGCGGCGGGCCCGGACGCGGGCCGGGGAGTGGATGGACGGGTGGAGGGTGGCCCGGTGGGCGACGCCGGGGTCTCCGCCGCGGCGGGCGCGGGGGGCTCGGCCTCGGTGGGCGCGGGGGCCGTGCCCCCCGGGGCTGTGTCCTCAGGGACTGTGACCTCAGGGGTCTCAGGGGTCACGTTCTCGGGTGCTTCGGGCGTGGCGCTCCCTGGGGTCGCCCGATCAGGCGCGGGCGCGTCGGCCGGAGTGCCCGAGGTGTCGGCGGGGGCCGCCGCCGGGGGCGCTTCGGGCTTCGGAACCGAGGTGGCGTCGTCGAAGGCGGGGCGGGAGTGGTGCCAGGGGGCGTCCGGGCTGCGCGGCGCGGCGGCCGGACGCTCCGAGGCCGGAGGCTCCGAGGCCGGGGCGGGCGCGGGCGTCCGCTCCTCCTGGTGCTGGCTGGCCGAGCCTTCGCTGGCGCTGCGCGCACGACGAGGAGGCCGGGCCGCGGGAGCGTCGGTCGCCGGGGCACCCGTCGTCGCGGCGTCGGGAGCGGGCTGGCTCGCGGAGCCCGCGCCGGCGGTGCGGGTGCGGCGCACCGGGCGTTCGCCCGCCGCGCCCGCCGCCGCTCCGGCGCGGGGAGTACGGGCCGGGCGCGCGGGCGCCGGGGGGAGCTGGCCCTTGAGCGGGCCCCAGTCGTTGGGGTCGGGCACACCCGGGGGCAGCATCTGGCGGCGCTTGGGCCCGCCGTGCTCGGACTCCCCCGGCTCCTTCGCGCCGGGCCATGCCTTGGCGACCCGGGCGGCCAGGACGAAGTCCTTGCGCAGCGGGTGTCCCTCGAAACCCTCGGGCAGGAGCAGGGGGACCAGATGGGGGTGGCCGGTGAAGGAGACGCCGAACATCTCGTAGGTCTCCCGCTCGTGCCAGCCCGCGCCCGCGTAGACGGGGATGGCGGTGGGCAGGGCCGGGGCGTCGTGCGGCACGGTCGTGCGCAGCAGCAGCCGCCGGACCCGCCCGTCGGTGAGCGCGACGACATGGGCGCAGACCCGGAAGCCGACACCGGGTTCGTCGACCGCGCTCAGCCAGTCGAAGTAGGCGCAGGAGAGCTGGTCGCGGGCGGTCTCCAGGGCGGTGATCCAGGAGTCGGCGGGGACGTCGACCGTCAGGAGGTCATAGGCCAGTTCGGCGGTGGCGCCGTCACCGAAGACCTCGGTGACGGCGTCCGGGAGCCGGTCGTAGGCGTTCACGTCGTCTCCCCGGTCCCGGAGGCGGTGCCGGTCCCGGAGGCGCCGGTCCCGGAGGCGCCGGTCCCGGAGGCGGTGCCGGGCCCGGCTCCCGTCTCCGTACTGGTGCCCTCGCCGCTCGCCGGACCCGGTTCACCCGGTTCACCCGGTGGTCGTACCAGCCCGCTGCGGAGGGCGTCGGCCGAGACACGGCCGCCGCGCGCGTACCGCTCGTCCAGGGACTCGCGGGCGATCTTCTCCTGGAGCTTGAGGATGCCCTGGAGGAGGGCTTCGGGACGGGGCGGGCAGCCGGGAACGTAGACGTCGACCGGGATGATCTGGTCGACACCCTTGGTCACGGAGTAGGAGTCCCAGTAGGGGCCACCGCAGTTGGAG
Source organism: Streptomyces sp. NPDC057638 (assembly GCF_042800315.1). Classification (NCBI taxonomy): domain Bacteria; kingdom Bacillati; phylum Actinomycetota; class Actinomycetes; order Kitasatosporales; family Streptomycetaceae; genus Streptomyces; species Streptomyces sp. NPDC057638. The sequence goes on along the minus strand of NZ_JBHVHF010000164.1, from coordinate 5,484 downwards.
CAGGCGCCGAAGGAGATGACGTACTTGGGCTCGGGCATCTGCTCGTACAGCCGCTTGACCGCCGGGGCCATCTTGTCGGTGACCGTGCCCGAGACGATCATCAGATCGGCCTGGCGGGGCCCCGGCGCGAAGGGGATCACCCCGAGCCGGATGAAGTCGTGCCGGGCCATCGACGCGGCGATGAACTCGATCGCGCAGCAGGCGAGCCCGAAGTTGAAGACCCAGAGGCTGTAGCGGCGGCCCCAGTTCAGGACGACCTTCATCGGCTCCGGCGCCAGCCTGGCGAGGGCGCCCAGTCTCAGGGGCTCCGGCAGCGGCTGTGGAGCGGGGGTCACGTCCATGCCAGGACGCCCTTCTTCCATGCGTAGAGCAGTCCCACGGCCAGGAAGCCGAGGAAGATGAACATCTCGACCAGGGTCGTCGCGCCGTACCCCGGCGCGGCGAAGACGGTCGCCCACGGGAAGAGGAAGATCGAGTCGACGGCGAAGATGACATAGAGAAACGCGTAGACGTAGTAGCGGACCTGGGTGTGGGCCCAGCCCTCGCCGACGGGGTCGACCCCGCATTCGTACGTCATGAGTTTTTCCGGTGTGGGTACCACCGGCCGCAGCAGTCGGCCCGCGCCGAAGGCGACGGCGACGAAGAGCACGCCGAGCGCGGCGAGCAGCCCCACGGCGGAGTAGCTGGCGAAGTAGTCCGCCGCGAGCACGGTCACGGTCGGTTCCCTCACGTCCGTCCCTCGCTCCCTTGACCTCGCAGATCCTGGTGGCGATCTGTCCGACGATCTTGTGTTCCGTCTGTGTTCCGTACGTCCGTCTGTATTCCGTACGCACGGGAGTCTAGGCCCTGCTCCGTCGAGCGTGAGCAGTCGCGTCACGCACCAGGTGGGGTTATCCCTACTTCGTCTCACCGAGCTACCCCATGGCGCGAAGGGACCCCTGCGTGCAGGCTGGCTCCCATGACCGCGACCGCATCCGCCACCGACACCGCCATGCCCGCTCCCGGGGGCGACCGGCCGCCGCCCGTGCGGATGGCCTATGACCGGCACACCTGGTCGGAGATCGCCCACCTCCTCACCAACATGCCGATGGCGATCATCGGATTTGTTTACATGGCGTTCATGATCTTCACGGGTGCGATGCTCTCGATCACGGTGATCGGGGCGCCGATGCTGGCACTCGGACTCAGCGGCGCGCGACTGCTCGGCCAGGCGGAACGGGCCCGCGCCCGCGCCCTGCTGGGGGTGCGGATCGAGGAGCCGAGCCCGCTGTGGAAGGCCCGCCGCCGCCAGGGGTTCATGGGCTGGATGCTGCTGCATCTGAAGGATCCGGTCGCCTGGCGCACGGTGCTGTACGCCACGATCCGGCTGCCGTGGGGGATCCTGACGTTCACGGTGATGGCCTGCGGTCTGTTCGTGCTGTGGCCCGTGCTGCCCTATGTGGCCCGCTGGCTCGCCACCGTGGACCGGCTGATGGCGGTGACCCTGCTCGCCCCCTCCGATGAGCTGGAACGCCGGATCGCCGAGCTGGAGTCGGACCGGGGGGTGGTCGTCGACACCGCCGCCGCCGACCTCCGCCGCATCGAACGCGACCTCCACGACGGCGCCCAGGCCCGGCTCGTCGCCCTCGCCATGGGGCTCGGTCTGGCGAAGGAGAAACTCCTCGAAGACCCCGACGCCGCCGCCGCGATGGTCGACGAGGCCCACGGCGAGATCAAACTCGCCCTCCAGGAACTCCGCGACCTCGCCCGCGGCATCCACCCCGCCGTCCTCACCGACCGCGGCCTCGACGCCGCCCTCTCCTCCATCGCCTCCCGCTGCACGGCCCCCGTCAAGGTCCAGGTCGAGCTGACCGAGCGCCCGGCCGAGGCCATCGAGGGCATCGCCTACTTCACCGTCTCCGAACTGCTCCAGAACGTCAGCAAGCACGCCCGCGCCCGGAGCGTCTCGGTCGATGTCTGGCGGGTGGAGCGGCGGCTGCTGATCCAGGTGACCGATGACGGCCGGGGCGGCGCGCGGCTCGACGGCGGTACGGGGATGGCGGGCCTCGCGGAACGCCTGGGGGCGGTCGACGGCCTCTTCGTCCTCGACTCCCCCGAGGGCGCCGGGACCAGGGTCACGGTGGAGATCCCCTGGCGCGAGCGCGCCGCCTCGCGCTGAGCCCGCGCCGATCCCGCGCCGGGCCTGAACTCGACCTGGGCGGCTGGCCCCGGACCCGCCCCGGACTGGCCTGAGCCCACCCCGGAAGGTAGGGAAAACCCCCGGGGCAAGACGGGAAGGCGCCTCATGGTGGGAGCGGTGGCGCGCGGCGCACTCTGGGGTGGTGAACAGCCCGCAGACCAGAACGGACGGCATCCATGGGCATGGCGACGGAGTACGACGGATCGCAGTGGCGCCACCGCGCCCCGGAGCACCCGGAGCGGCCGCGCCGGACACCCCTGGCCCTGCGGGTGCCCTTCGAGGGCCGCACCTGGCGCGAGTTCGGCCATCTGATGCTCAACCTGCCGATCAGCATCGCCTTCTTCGTCTTCGCCGTGACCACCGTCTCGCTGGGCGCCGGGCTGCTGATCACCTTCCTCGGGATCCCGGTCCTCGCGGCGGGGCTCGCGGGCTGCCGCGGCTTCGGGGCGCTGGAGCGGGCCCGGGCACGGCTGCTCCTCGGGCATGAGGTGGCCGCCCCGGAGCCGCTGCGGCCCAAGAACCGCAAGCTGCTCTCCTGGGTCGGCGCGGTCCTCAAGAGCGGCCCGTCCTGGCGGCATCTGCTCTACGCGCTGGTGCACTTCCCGTGGGCGGTCATGGCGTTCTCGGTCTCGCTGACCCTGTGGACGCTGGGGTGGTCCTTCTTCCTCTACCCGCTCTGGTTCTGGGTCTTCCGCGCCATCGGGGGCCAGCCGGGCATCCAGATCTTCGGTGACCACGACGGCGACGCGATCTACCTGGACTCCTTCGTGGAGGTGGCCGCGGCGGGCGGGGCCGGACTGGCGATCGTGTGGGCCAGCTCCTGGGTGATCCGGGGCTTCGCCCAGGTGGACCGGGTGATGGTGAGCGGGCTCCTCGGGCCGTCCTCGCTGGCCAACCGGGTGGTGGAGCTGGAGTCGGACCGGGGGGTGGTCGTCGACACCGCCGCCGCCGACCTCCGCCGCATCGAACGCGACCTCCACGACGGCGCCCAGGCCCGGCTCGTCGCCCTCGCCATGGATCTGGGCCTGGCGAAGGAGAAACTCCTCGAAGACCCCGACGCCGCCGCCGCGATGGTCGACGAGGCCCACGGCGAGATCAAACTCGCCCTCCAGGAACTCCGCGACCTCGCCCGCGGCATCCACCCCGCCGTCCTCACCGACCGCGGCCTCGACGCCGCCCTCTCCTCCATCGCCTCCCGCTGCACGGTGCCGGTGACCGTGGAGGTGGACCTCGCCCGCAGGCCCGCGCCCGCCATCGAGGGCATCGCCTACTTCACCGTCTCCGAACTGCTCCAGAACATCAGCAAGCACGCCCGCGCGACGAAAGCCTCCGTGGACGTCTGGTACTCGGACGGCAGGCTGATGCTCCAGGTCACCGACAACGGCGAGGGTGGCGCGCGGGCCTCGGCGGGCAGCGGGCTGGCCGGGCTCACGGACCGGCTGGACGCGGTGGACGGGATCCTGGCCATCGACTCCCCGGTCGGGGGGCCGACCCGGGTGACGGCGGAACTGCCCTGGCGCGGCTGACGGCGGGCCGGGCCCGGCCCTCCCGCCCGCGGAACACGCGCCACTGAGGAACACGCGCGACCTCACGCGCCGGACTGCCGGGTCCGGCGCGGTGCCGGTTCCGGTTCCGGCGCGGTGCCGGTTCCGGGGCCGGGGCCGGCCCTGGTTCCGGGTCTCGCTCCGGCCCTGGTTCCGGCCTGATTCCGGCTCCGGCTCCGGCGCGGACCCCGCCCCGGCACGCATACGCCGCACAAGATGGCCGGACCGCGCCCACCGGAGGCCGTCCCGGCGGGCCTGTCCGGCTCCCTCTCCCCCGTAGTCCGTTGAGCGCCCCCGTCCGCACCTGGGACACCTCCGTACGTACACGAGGCCACTCCACGCGACAAGAGCGCTCTGCGCAAGCCTGCCGAAACACCCCCGATTCCGGCCCTTGTTCCTCCCGGCGGCCGGGACGGCGCCCATACTGGGAGCCTGGGCGCGGACGGCGTGGCCCATGGATCGAGTGGGGGCAGCGGGGCAGTGGAGGACAAGGTGCGGGTGGTCATCGCCGAGGACTCGGTGCTGCTTCGGGAGGGGCTGACCAGGCTGCTGACCGATCGTGGGCACGATGTCGTGGCGGGTGTCGGCGACGGCGACGCGCTGGTGCGGACCGTGGGGGAACTGGCCGCCCAGGGCGAGCTGCCCGATGTGGTCGTGGCGGATGTACGGATGCCGCCGACCCACACCGACGAGGGTGTGCGCGCGGCGGTGACGCTCCGCAAGCAGCACCCGGACATCGGCGTGCTGGTGCTCTCCCAGTACGTGGAGGAGCGTTACGCCACCGAGCTGCTGGCGGGCAGCAGCCGGGGCGTCGGCTATCTGCTCAAGGACCGGGTGGCCGAGGTCCGCGAGTTCGTGGACGCGGTCGTACGGGTGGCGCGCGGCGGGACCGCGCTGGACCCGGAGGTTGTCGCCCAGCTCCTCGGCCGCAGCCGCAAGCAGGACGTCCTGGCCCGCCTCACCCCCCGGGAGCGCGAGGTCCTCGGTCTGATGGCCGAGGGCCGGACCAACTCGGCCGTCGCCCGGCAGCTGGTGGTCAGCGACGGCGCGGTCGAGAAGCACGTGAGCAACATCTTCCTGAAACTCGGCCTGTCACCGAGTGACGGGGATCACCGCCGGGTGCTGGCGGTACTCACCTATCTCAATTCCTGAGACCGCTGGCACGCCGTCAGTTGCCGAGCGGGGCGGCGGTTCGGGACGGCGGTCCTAGAACCAAAGAATGAGCGGAGTACGGCAGACCACAGAGACTGGGGGGTCCGCGAATATATGGCATACCCGGACATAAGGGCGTCTCATATGGGCGTCCATCATATGAGCGATCCAGGGAAGGTCACCCTTACCGACGTAGGGTGGCCCGTGGAACGGCCGCTGGCACGGCCGACCCGAGCAGCCGCCTCAAGGGAGGTCCAGTTCAGTGACCAGCCAGGTCAGTAGCCCAGCCGAGCACGCCGACGAGGCGGACGAAGCCAGCGAGGCGCTCGTCGGCGGCCCACGGACGCCCGGCTCCGACGGCGAGCCCACCGGTCCCGGCACGAAGGAAGTTCGCCGGGTGGATCGGGTGATCATCCGGTTCGCGGGGGACTCGGGTGATGGGATGCAGCTCACCGGGGACCGGTTTACCTCGGAGACGGCGTCGTTCGGGAATGATCTGTCGACGCTGCCGAACTTCCCGGCGGAGATCCGTGCTCCTGCCGGGACGCTGCCGGGGGTGTCGTCGTTCCAGCTGCATTTCGCGGATCATGACATCCTCACCCCGGGTGA
>NZ_JBHVHF010000163.1:0-18014 GCF_042800315.1 Streptomyces sp. NPDC057638 | reverse complement strand
CCTCACGAGGTGACCCGCCCCCCACCGCCGTCCGCCGTTCCCCTCCCGCCGGACGGCGGCGGCCCGTACGGCCCCGTACGGCACGGTCCGGCCCCCCCCGGCCGACACCGGCACCCGGGGCCCGCCCAGAGACGGCACACGACCCCGATCGCCCGATCCGGCCTGGCACTCCGGCCGACCGGCCCGGGCTCGCCTCCCATCCACCGGACATGGCACGGTCACACCACGGCCACCGGCCCACACCGTCCGGTCACGTTGATGACACGTGTCATCAACGCACCGCGCCCAGCAGGGCCCGGCTCTCCACCCAGCACAGGAACGAGCGGTCGCCCAGGGAGCGCACCCAGTGGTCGGACATGGCGAGGCTCTCCCGGTCCGGCCGTGGCCCCACCCCCAGCACCCGCAGCCCCGCCCGTACCGCCGAGCGGATCCCGCACAGCGAGTCCTCCACGGCCAGGCAGTCCCCTGGATCCGCCCCGCAGGCGGCGGCGGCTCTCAGATAGACATCGGGTTCCGGTTTGGGGCGTACTTCGCGCGAGGGCACCACCACATGGGAGAAGTGCCGCAGCAGACCCGCCGTCTCCAGGCCCTCCTCGACGACATCCCGGGGGCAGTTGCTCGCCACCGCCAGCGGGGCGAACTCCGCCGTGCGGGCGACCACTTCACGCGCACCCGGAGTCGTCACCGGATTCTCGGCCACCAGGGTTCTGAAGGCGCGCAGGAGTTTCTCCGTCATCTCCTCGGCGAGGGAAGGCGCTTTGGCGGTCTCCGCCATGAGCCGACCGCATTCCGTGTAGTGCACCCCCTTGGACTGTTCGGCGAACTCCTCGGTCGGGGTCACCCCGTATTCCCGGAGTACATGGTCCCGGGCGTCCTGCCAATGGCGTTCGCTGTCCATCAGGGTGCCGTCACAGTCGAAAACGATGGCGGCCGGGGTCCATGGGAAGATTTCTGACATTCGATCGCTGCCCTTCGTGAGGTGATGGGGCACGGTCCGGCCGGCGGAGACAGGCGCGTTCGGTGGCGACGCACTGCGGGCACGGTGAGAGACCCGTGCGTACAGAAGCTGTATCCAGGTGCGGGGACGCGGCGGCCGGGCCACACATGAGGGTCGGCCGCGCGTAGGGTGCGTCACACGCACAACAGAGCCGGACTGAGATAGCGAGAGCAACGCTAATTTTCTGCGGGAAGACAGTCAATGAATCCGGATTAAGCGATACGAGATGCATGAATTACGCGTATGCTAATACGCTCGTTGAATTCATCGCCCCGGTGGCGTCGGCGGAGTCGCCCTCACAAGAGCTAACACGGGCGACCGCCCCGGTGGACAGGAGACGGCCCGTCCCACCGGAAGCCTCCACAGGGACTCCACACAGAACAACGCGCCGTGCCACCACCCCCGAGGGCGTTGGCACGGCGCGCCGGTGAAGCCGGTGAATCAGGGTCGGATTCACTCACTCCGCGACATAGGTGCACTGTGTCCAGACGAACACCTGATACTCGTGGCCATCCTCCGTCCGTACTTCCGAGGTGGGTTCGAAGTGCTCATAGCGGTGACCCCGGAAGACCTTCACCTTCTCCTCCCTGTTGGCCACGTAGCGGATCCGCTGGTTGGTGTCGAGCTCCGAAGGCCCGCCGACGAGCAGGACATTGGGGGAGTGCGTCACGACTGTCTGCCTCTCTTCGCAGGGATCTCGTCGCGGGGGCCGTCCGCCGGGCGGGGCGGGCGGCCCCCACGAGGACGCTCAGGCCCGGGGGGCCTCGCGGGGACGGGCGGTAGCACCGTGCACTGACGGCGTGAGGTCATGGACGCGCATGCGCGGTGGTGCCGGGACCCGGGCCGCCGCCGTCCTGTTCCCTTGATCACGCGGGGTGAAGGGCGCTCGCCGCTTGTGCGGGCGCCGACTCCACTGATGTCATGCGACCAGTGTCCGTGCTGGGTACCAAACTGGTTTGAACCAACCGTCAGGACTGGTGAGAGTGCTAGACCTCCCCGCCGCCGCCATCGGCGCGTCGGCCGGGCGCGGTTACGTTCTCGTCACTCAGCCCCCGTCGAACAGGCAGGAAGATGCAGGGAGAACTGTTGGCCATCAGCGATCTCCACGTCGCCTACGAGGAGAATCGCAAGATCGTGGCGGACCTTCGCCCCGAGTCCGACGGGGACTGGCTGATCGTCGCCGGGGACGTCGGTGAGCGGACCGAGGACATCGCCTGGGCGCTGGAGGCGCTCAGCCGGGTCTACGCCAAGGTGATCTGGGCCCCGGGCAACCACGAGCTGTGGACCCCGCGCGAGGACCCGGTCCAGCTGCGCGGGGTCGAGCGCTACCGCTATCTCGTCGACCTCTGCCGTGATCTGGGCGTGGTGACCCCCGAGGACCCCTATCCGCTCTGGGAGGGCGCGGGCGGTCCGGTGGCCGTGGCCCCGCTCTTCCTGCTGTACGACTACACCTGGCGCACCTCCCCCCACCTCACCCAGGAGGAGGCGCTCGCCGCCGCGCACGAGCGGGGCGTGGTGTGCACGGACGAGTTCCTGCTCCACCCCGATCCGTACCCGACCCGGGAGGCGTGGTGCCACGCGCGGATCAAGGAGACGGAGGCCCGGCTGGCCGAGGTGGACCCCGAGATCCCGCTCGTGCTCGCCAACCACTACCCGCTGGTGCGCGAGCCCACCCGGATCCTGCGCTACCCGGAGTTCGCGCTGTGGTGCGGCACCGACGCCACCGCCGACTGGCACACCCGGTTCCGTACCGCCGCCATGGTCTACGGACATCTGCACATTCCGCGCACCACCTGGCACGACGGGGTGCGCTTCGAGGAGGTCTCGGTCGGCTATCCACGCGAGTGGATGCGGCCGGGCCATCCCGGCACCCAGCGGCCCCGCCGTGTCCTCGTCCGCTGATCGCCCGTCCGCCGCGTCCGCCCATTGCCAGGCAGGGGAAGGGAATCCCATGCTCCGTCGACTTCTGCCGCCGGGGGTCATCGTCCATGAGGCGTTCGAGGACCCGGTCGGCGCCGTGCTGCACCCCGAGGAGGAGCCGCTGGTCGCCCGTGCCGTCGACAGCCGCCGCCGGGAGTTCACCACGGTGCGCCACTGCGCCCGCGCCGCCCTGCGCGAACTGGGGCGCCCCGAGGGGCCGGTCCTCCCCGACCGCCATGGCGCCCCGCGCTGGCCCGACTCCGTGGTGGGCAGTCTCACCCACTGCGCGGGCTACCGGGCCGCCGCACTGGCGGAGGCGGGGGACTTCCTCATGATCGGGGTCGACGCCGAGCCGCACGGCCCGCTCCCGGACGGCGTCGAGGAGGTCATCGCCCTGCCCGCCGAGCGTGCCCGGCTCGCCGCCGAGCGCCGCGCCCGGCCCCTGCTCCACTTCGGCCGGGTGCTGTTCAGCGCGAAGGAGTCCATCTACAAGTCCTGGTACACCCACACCGGACAGCGGCTGGACTTCGAGAGCGCCGACATAGCCTTCGAGGTCTTCGACGGCCTCCCCGGCGATGACGACGGCGGCGCACCTCCCGCGGCCTCCCCGGGCACGGTCGCCGCCTCGGGCTCCTTCACCGCCCGGCTGACGGGCCCCCGGGGCGAGCCCCTGGCCCGGCCCGCCCTGCCCGGCGGTGAGACCGGGGTCCTGCGGGGCCGCTGGCTGATCGAGCGGGACCTGGTGGTGACCGCCATCGCCGTCGTGGCCCCCGGGGCGCGTGGCGGGCGTGCGGAGGAGCTGGAGGGTCCTGTAGGGATTCGCCTAGGCGGGTCTGGCCGATGATGGAATCACACGCGCGATGTCGCGCTCGCCGGGCCGGCCGACCCCCGCGGACCATGCACCGACCGCTCGTCGAGGAGAGGCAGACAACGTGAAGGTATTCGTCACTGGTGGCGCGGGATTCATCGGCTCCCAGTACGTACGCGCCATGCTCGCCGGAGAGTACGCCGGTTACGAGGACGCCGAGATCACCGTGTTCGACCTGCTCACCTACGCGGGGAACACCGCCAACCTGCCCATCGGCCATGAACGGCTCACGTTCGTCCAGGGGGACATCCGGGACCCGCAGGCGCTCGCCGCCCAGCTGCCCGGCCATGACGCCGTCGTCCACTTCGCGGCCGAGTCCCATGTCGACCGCTCCCTCGTCGGCGCGGCCCCGTTCATGTCCAGCAATGTGCTCGGCACCCAGCAGCTCCTCGACGCCGCCGTGACGGCCGAGGTCGCCACCTTCGTCCATGTCTCCACCGACGAGGTGTACGGATCGATCGAGACCGGCTCCTGGGACGAGAACGAGCCGCTGCTGCCCAACTCGCCCTACTCCGCCTCCAAGGCGGGCAGCGACCTGTGCGCCCGGGCCGCCTGGCGCACCCACGGTCTCGATGTGCGGATCACCCGCTGTTCCAACAACTACGGCCCGTACCAGAACATCGAGAAGCTGATCCCGCTCTTCATCACGAACCTCCTGCGCGGCGGGACCGTCCCGCTCTACGGCGACGGGCGCAACGTCCGCGAGTGGCTCCATGTCACCGACCACTGCGCCGCGATCCAGCTGGTCCTCACCCAGGGCAGCGCCGGGGAGATCTACAACATCGGCAGCGGCGTCGAGGTCACCAACGCCGAGATCACCCACCGGCTGATCGAACTGCTCGGCGCCGACGCGTCGAGCATCCGCCATGTCGCCGACCGCAAGGGCCATGACCTGCGGTACTCGCTGGACCTCGGCAAGATCACCAAGCTGGGGTTCACCCCCGCCGTCGACTTCGCCGACGGACTGCGCTCCACGGTCGACTGGTACCGCGACAACACCTCCTGGTGGTCCGCCGACGCCCGTTGACTTCCCTCATCCGCACGACAGGGTGGCCACCGGATCCCTCCGGCGGCCACCCTGTCCGTGCGATTCCTTGTCGATCCCTCTGATGCGGTCTCCGCGAGGGCGGAGGAACCCAGCAGGGCTCTACCTGAAGCACGGTCCGGGAACGGGACGGCGGCCGGACCGGTAGCGTGAGAGAACGTCAATCCATCAAGGGCGCGAGGGCACGAGGACCGTGAACAGCCGAAAGCAACTAAAGCAAAAACGTGTTACCGGTCGGTAGAACACCAGGTCAGCAAGTGTCGAACCCGCACACGCGGGGATGGACCCGCGGCCGAGACGATGCGCGCCGCAGGCGGTCCGTCGAACCCGCACACGCGGGGATGGACCGCTGGCGGCTCAGAAGCAGAGCGCAGACGGGCTGTCGAACCCGCACACGCGGGGATGGACCCCGGCTGATGGCCAGCAGCGCGTTCCTGGCGGTGTCGAACCCGCACACGCGGGGATGGACCCCGGCGCCCCCGGCCGCCGCCCGGCGCGCCGTGGTCGAACCCGCACACGCGGGGATGGACCCGCGCACAGGTCCCCCAGGTACTGCTCCGGCAGGTCGAACCCGCACACGCGGGGATGGACCGAGCGGGCTGCGGCGGCTGCACAAGGTCGTCCCGTCGAACCCGCACACGCGGGGGCGAACCGACCGTCCCCCACGCGCTGCGAGCTCATGCGGGTGTTCCGCACCAGCCGCAGCTACGTCGTGGCCGGAAAGTCCCGCCTGGCCCGCGACACCCGCCCGCACCGGACGCCCCCGGCCGTTCTCCCCCTGGACCTCGTCCCGGGGGAGAACGGCGCTACGTCGCGGACACGACCTCGTGGTTCACCAGGTCACCATCAGTTCATGGACGCCGTAGTGGAGCATGTCCTCCCGCAGTGGTACCTCGTCGGGGGCGGTGGCCAGCCGCAGGGTGGGGAAGCGGCGGAACAGGGCCGGATAGGCGATCCGCAGCACACCGCGCGCCATGTGCTGTCCGACGCACTGGTGCTCACCGTGGCCGAAGGCCACATGGCCCTGGGTCGGCGCGGTGATGTCCAGGGTGTCCGGCGTCCCGAAGTGGGCCGGGTCCCGGTTGGCGGCGGGCAGTGCCACCACCACCGTGTCCCCCTTCGCGATCCGGGTGCCGTGCAGTTCCACATCCGCCAGGGCGGCCCGGCTGGCACCGAAGTGGGAGATCGTCAGATAGCGCAGCAGCTCTTCGACGGCGTTGTCCACCAGCTCCGGCCGGTCCCGGATGGCCGCGAGCTGTTCGGGCCGGGTCAGCAGCGCGAACGTGCCGAGCGCCAGCATGTTCATCGTGGTGTCGAAGCCACCGCCGAGCAGCGCCCAGGCGATGTTCACCCACTCCTCGTCGGTGACCTTGCCGCCCGCCGCCAGCTCGCTGAGCAGATCGTCGGCGGGCTCGGCCCGCTTGGCCGCGAGCAGCCCCTGGAGCTGTTCGGCGATGACCGTACACGCGGTGATGAGTTCTTCCAGGGAGTACTCCATCCGCCCCAGCAGGGCCAGATGGTCACCGAGTGGTCCCCGGACCTCGTCGGGCACGCCGAGCATCTCGCACATCACCCGTACCGGCAGCGGCTCGGCGAAGTGCTTCACCAGGTCCACCGGCTTCCCGGCGGCCTCCATGGCGTCCAGGGACTCCTCCGTGATCCGGGTGATCATCGGGGTGAGGGCGTTGATGCCCCGCATGGTGAACCGCTTGGCGATCAGCCGTCGGTAGCGGGAGTGCTCCGGCTGGTCCATCTTGATGAAGGCGCCGGGCGCGGCGGGCGGCGGGGCGTACTCGGTCAGTGGGAAGGGCGGTGGCAGCGGCAGCCCGATCAGCTCGTTGCGGTGGCTGAACCGCCGGTCGCTGAGGATCGCGCGGGCGTCGGCGAGCCGGGTGACCAGCCAGCCGTCACCGTCGCCCGGACCCAGGGTCAGCCGCAGCGGCGCCACGGGACAGCGCTCCCGCAGCCCCGCGTACGCCTCGGGCGGGTCGAACGGCGAGGTGCGGTGCCGGGGCAGCTCCACGGGCGCCGCCGCCGTGCCACCGGGGCGGGCGCCCGTCCCGCTGACGGGACACCGCGACGGTGCCGCGCCGTGCGCCTCCGCCGGGTTTACGGGGTCGTCCGCGCCGTCAGGACCGGTCCCGGGCCCGGGGGAGTCCGGGACCACCGGGGCGGGGGCCAGGGGGCCGTCACCGGTACCGGTGACGGTGGGGCCGCTGGGGCGGTCCAACTCCTCTGTGTCGTCCGGCTCCTCTGTGTCGTACCGTTCGAGGTCGGGCGGCTCCGTACGGCCCGTGCGCGGCGTGCTCATGCGGCCTCCTCGATGACGCTCCGCAGCCGGTCCTCGATCACCTCGGCGGCCCGGTGGGCGCCGCCCGCCGCGCGGACCTCGGCGCACATCGCGGCGATCCGGTCCCTTATCCCGTCGTCGGCGGCGACCCGGGCCACGGCCGCGCGCAGCGCCTCCGGGGTGGCCTCCTCGCGCTGGACCACCTCGGCGAGGCCGAGTTCGCCGAGCCGCTCGGCGTTGACGTACTGCTCCGGGTGGTGCGGGACCGCCACCATCGGCACCCCGGCGGCCAGCGCCGCCATGATGCTGCCCATCCCCGACTGGCACAGGAACACCGACGCGTGCCGCAGCACCGCGCCGAGCGGGACCCAGCGGTGGGCCTCCACATTCGGCGGCAGCGGGCCCAAGTCGGCCAGGTCGATCCGGCCGCCCAGCGCGAGCACCGTGTGCCAGGGCAGATCGGCGAAGGCGCGCACACAGCGCTGGAAGAACCCCGCGTCATGGTTGACCGTGGTGCCCAGGGAGACCAGCAGCACCGGAGCGCCACCCTCCGGCGGCTGCCAGGCGGCCGGTGCGGTGGGCTCGGTGGGGTCGGTGAGCGCCGGGCCCACGAAGGCGTGCCGTCCGTCGAAGGTGTCGCCCGCGATCTGGAACCGCTGTGGCAGGAAGGCCACCGTGAACTCCTGGTAGCCGTGGAAGAGTTCGGCCTGCTGCTCCTCCCGCAGCCCGCTGCCCGTGATGGCCTCGCCCAGCCGGGTGGCGAACTCCGCGAGCGCCGGATGGCCCGGATCGACCGGTCCGGAGAACCGCTGCATCCGCTCCGCCAGCGAGAAGTGCTCGTTCGAGACGAATGTCGGTGACAGCTGGACGCTCGGCCGCCGCCAGCGCGCCGCCAGCAGCCGTCCCGTCAGCCACAGCGTGGTGTCGTAGACGACCGCGTCCGGCACCCCGTCGCAGCCCTCCTCGATCGAGGGCAGCACCGCCGTGCTGGCGTCCAGCAGCCGCAGCGCCGAGCGCGCGGCCTCGTCGGCGTCGACGTTCTCCGGCGGCGGCGCCGACGACGGCGGCGGTTCGTACCTCCGCGGGGTCGCCCCCGTGGCGCGCACCCGCTCCTCGAACTCGCCGGTGGTGAAGCAGGTGACCCGGTGGCCCCGCTCGACCAGGGCGGCGACCACCGGCAGGGCGGGCATCATATGGCCGTACGCCGGATAGGGCAGTACCAGCAGATGACGGCCGCTCACGGGCCCTCCAGCCGGGCTTCGATGGCGTCCGCCGCCAGCGCCGGGCCGCGCCGCTCCACGAGGGAGCGCGCGAGCCGTCCCACCCGCCGCTGGGCGCGGCCGTCGACGGCCAGCCCCAGTACGGCGGAGCGCAGCCGGTCCGCGGTGACCTCCCCGGGCGCCACCGAACGGCCCAGACCCAGCTCGGTGACGCGCTCGGCGACCAGCTCCTGCTCTCCGGTGCGCGGCACCACCACGGGCGGCACCCCGTGGTACAGCGCCTCCATGGTGGATCCCATCCCGGCGTGGGAGATGAAGGCCGACGCCTTCTCCAGCACCGCCAGTTGCGGCACCCACGGCCGGGCCTCCACGTTCGGCGGCAGCGGGCCGAGGTCCTCGGGTGTGACCAGGCCGCCGAGCGACAGCACCACATGCCAGGGCAGATCGGCGAGGGCGTCCCGGGCGTCCCGGTAGAACCCGGCCTGGTTCTCGTAGCCGAAGCTGCCGAGTGCCACCAGGACCACCGGGCGGTCCCCCGTGGGCGGCCGCCACTCACCCTGGTGGGCCCGGTCGCCGATACAGGGCCCGACGAAGACGTGCCGCTCGTCGAAGGACTCGATCCCCGGCTGGAACTCCGGCGGTACGAAGACCACCGTCCGCTCCTCGGGGGCGCCCGCGAACTCCTCGTTCGACACCCCGGTCAGCCCGTGCGCGTCCAGGGTGGTGCGCAGCAGCTCGGTGTAGCGGGCGAGCGCCGGGTGCCCGGGGTCGGGCGGCTCGACGGTCCCGGCCAGCTTGGCGTACGGGTTGACCTTCTCGTTGGCGACGAAGGTGGTCGCCGTCATCACCGACGGCACCTTCCAGGTCCGCGCCAGCAGCCGGCCCGCCGCGTATCCGAACGCGTCGTAGACCATCAGCTCGGGGCGGTCGTCCCCGAGCCGCCGCTCGACCTCGGGCAGCGGCTCCAGGGCCTCGCGCAGATGGGCGATGGCCGCCTCGGCGAGATGGTCGCCGGTGATCCTGGACGGGATGGCCTCGGTGTTCCACTGCTTGGGCACCAGCGACTCGTACGCGATGACCTCGGCGCCGGTCGCCGCGACCACGTCCGCGAAGTGCGAGGCGACCACATAGGTCACCCGGTGGCCCCGGGCGACCAGTTCGGCGACCACGGGCAGGGTCGGGTTGACATGGCCGTGCGCCGGATAGTTGAAGAAGGCGATATGCCGTCCCGTGCTCTTCGGCGCGTTCTGCGCTGTGCGCTGCGTGCTCACTGGGCCGCCTCCTCGCGCGCCCGCTGGGCGATCCGCATCACGTACTGGCCGTAGCCGGTCTTGGGGAGCGCCTCACCGCGGCGGTGGCAGGCGTCGGGGTCGATGAAGCCCTGCCGCAGCGCGATCTCCTCGATACAGGCGATACGCACGCCCTGGCGCCGCTCCAGCACCTGGACGTACTGGCCCGCGTCCAGCAGGGAGTCATGGGTGCCGGTGTCGAGCCAGGCGAAGCCCTGGCCGAGATCGACCACCCGGGCCTTCCCGGAGTGCTGGTAGGGCCGGATCACATCGGTGATCTCCAGTTCGCCCCGGGCCGAGGGCACCAGGTTCTTGGCGATGTCCACGGCCCGGTTGTCGAAGAGGTACAGCCCGGTGATGGCCCGGTTGGTACGCGGCCGTTCGGGCTTCTCCTCTATCGACAGCAGCCGCCCTGCCGCGTCCACCTCGCCCACTCCGTACCGCTCCGGGTCGGAGACGTGATAGCCGAAGAGCACACAGCCGTCCAGGTCACGGCGGCTCTCCCGGAGGTAGTCCGCCATGCCGGGGCCGTAGAAGATGTTGTCGCCGAGGATCAGCGCCACCGAGTCGCCGCCGATGTGGTCGGCGCCGATGATGAACGCCTCCGGCAGGCCCTTGGGCTCCGGCTGGACCGCGTAGGTCAGTCGCAGTCCCAGATCGGAGCCGTCACCCAGCAGCCGTTGGAAGAGCGGCTGGTCCTCGGCGGTGGAGATGATCAGGATGTCGCGGATATCCGCCAGCATCAGCACCGAGAGCGGATAGTAGATCATCGGCTTGTCGTAGACGGGCAGGAGTTGCTTGGAGACGGCGAGGGTCACCGGGTGCAGCCGGGTGCCCGCGCCTCCGGCGAGGATGATGCCTTTCATCGGTACATCACTTCCCTGAGGGGATCGGGGTTCGGGCCGGGTCCAGCAGTGACTCGATGACGTCCGCGCCGAGCGCGGCGCCACCGCACCCGCGCACCTGACGGCGCATCGACGCGACCGCGTCCCGGACCCGGGGGCTGGTGGCGGCCTCCCCGGCGGCGGCGCGCAGGGCGCCGGGGGTGATGGTCTCCCGCAGCAGCTTCCTGCCGAGGCCGAGGTCCTGCGCCTGCTGGGCGATGACCCGCTGCTCCTCATGGAAGGGGACGAGCACCATCGGCACCCCGTGGTCCAGGGACTCCATCACGCTGCCCATCCCGGAGTGGGTCACGAAGACCGAGGCGTGGCGCAGCACCTCCGCGTGGTTGAGCCAGGGGTGTATCTCCACGGTCCGTGGCAGCTCGCCCAGTTCCTCGGCGCGGGCGCGGTTGCCCAGGGTCGTCACCACATGCCAGCCGTCGTCGGCCAGCGCCTGTGCGCAGAAGCGCAGGAAGGCGCTCTGGTCGGGGGTGTAGGAGCTGCCGAGGGAGAGCAGCGCCACCCGCCGTCCGTCACCGGGCGGCCGCCAGCCCTCGTCCGCCGGCGGCGGGGTCGGCAGGGCGGGCCCGATGAAGGTGAACCGGTCGTCGAAGGTCTCCGGCGCGATCTGGAACGCCTTCGGCAGGAAGACCACGTTGGGTCCGTGCTCCGCGCCGAAGCCGTCCAGCGGGAGGTCCGCCACCCCGCACTCCCGCAGCAGTGCCGCCCGGCGCTCCAGGAAGGTGACGATCTCCGGATGGTCGGCGGTGATCGGGGTCTGCGGGGGCGGCGCGGTGGTCTCGGCGAACTGACGCTCCGTCATGGAGAAGTCGGCGCTGGAGGCGAAGGTGCAGCACAGCTGCACCACCGGGACGCCCCGCTCGCGCGCCAGCAGCCGCGCGGCCTCGGAGGCCGCCAGATCATGGGCGAGGAGGTCGGGCGGATCGTCGCGGAAGAGCTCCACCGCCGTACGCAGGGGAGCGTGGCCCTCGGCGAAGAAGTGCAGCATGCCCTCAAGGCCGTCCCCTCTTATCCCGTCGGACCAGGGGAAGTCGGAGGGATACACCACGGGGTCCGCGCCCACCGCGGCGACCATCTCGGTGAAGCGCTCCGCCACGAAGCAGCTCACCCGGTGCCCGCGCCGCACCAGCTCGGCCAGGGTGGGCAGGGCGGGCGCGATATGCGCGTACGCGGGGAAGGTGAACACGCCGATATGGCCGCCACGGCCGCCGCGCGGTCCTGGCCCGGCGTCCGTGTGTCTCCGGGGGTCGGGCACACCGTCCTGGCCGGGGCCGTCGCCGGGACGGGGTGTACGGGGGAAGGGCGTTCGGTTCTGTCCGGATCGTCCGTTCACGGCGTGAGTATGTCCACGCCCGGAGGCCCCCGGCCGCCGTCGGGGACCAAGACTAGGTCTCTCGCTAGACCGCAACCACCAAGCTGATCGTGCACCACGTCACACCCCCAGTCAGCGGAGAGAAGGAGACGCGGTACGGATGAAGAGCACAGTGACAGCGCCCGGCGGACGCCGGGGCCGACGGCTGAAGTTGACCGGCCTCGCGGCCCTCATGGCGGTCACCGGGACCCTGACGACCGCCGCGGCGGCGGACCGTCCGGCGGCCCCGGGCGCGGCCCGTGCCGCCGTGCCGCTGGACCGGGTGGTCCCCGCGCCGGTGAGCGTCCGGGCCGAACCCGGCACCGTCTTCACCCTCGGCGCGGGCGACGCCATCCAGGCCAGCGCGGGCTCGGCCGACGCCCGCGCCGCCGCCGACCTCCTCGGCTCCGTGCTGCGCCGCCCCACCGGCTATGAGCTGCCGGTGACCGAGCTGAGGCCCGGCGCCCGCGCGGACGGCATCAGGATCGTCCTCGGCGGCGCCAACGAGGTCACCCACCCCGAGGGCTACCAGCTCGATGTCACCAAGGACGCGGTGACCCTGCGCGCGGACCGGCGCGCCGGACTGATGAACGGCGTCGCGACCCTGCGCCAGCTGCTGCCGGTCCGGGTCGACGCCCGCGGCCGGGTGGACGGACCGTGGACGGTGGCGGGCGGCCGGGTCCTGGACCAGCCGCGCTACGCCTACCGGGGCAGCATGCTCGATGTCGCCCGGACCTTCCTGCCGGAGAAGGCCGTCAAGCGCTATATCGACACCATCGCCCGGTACAAGATCAACTATCTGCATCTCCACCTCACCGACGACCAGGGCTGGCGGGTGGAGATCACCTCACGCCCCGAACTGACCCGGATCGGCGGCAGCAGCGGCCTGGCGGGTGTCACCAAGGGCTTCTACACCAAGGCCCAGTACGCCTCCATCATCCAGTACGCGTGGGCCCGCGGGATCACCGTGATCCCCGAGATCGAGGGCCCCGACCACGCCCACGCCGCCCTCGCCTCCTACGCCGAACTCAACTGCGACGGCACCGCCCCGCCCGTCTACAGCGGCTTCCTCAAGAGCGACGACGGCCGGATGTGCGTGGAGAAGCCCGTCACGTACACCTTCATGGACCAGGTCATCGGCGAACTCGCCAGGATGACCCCCGGCCCGTACATCCACATCGGCGGCGACGAGACCCAGGGCCGTACACCCGCGCAGATCACCGAGTACTTCCGCAAGGTCAGCGCGCTGGTCATCAAGCACGGCAAGAAGCCCATCGGCTGGCAGGAGGCACTGCCCGGACTGACCCCGAAGGGCGCGACCGCCACCTTCTGGATCAACGGCGTCAACAACGACGAGGTCGTGGCGGCGGGCAAGGCCGGGGCGAAGATCGTGATGGCGCCCGCGACCGAGGCGTACCTCGATATGAAGTACACCCCGGAGAAGCCTGAGTACCCCACCGGCAACACCTGGGCCGGGTCCACCACCGTCAAGGACGCCTACTCCTGGCGCCCCGAGGCCGTACTGAAGGGCCTGCCCGCCAACGCCGTCACCGGAGTGGCGGCCCCCCTCTTCACCGACACCGTGTTCGGCTACGACACCACCGAACACCTCGCCTTCCCCCGGCTGCTCGCCATCGCCGAACTGGGCTGGACCCGCGAGGCCGGGCTGAACTGGGGCTCCTTCCGGGAACGGCTGGCGGCACAGGGACCGCGACTGCGCCAGGACGGAGTCAACTACTACCGGGCGCCGGGCGTTCCCTGGCCGTACGGCAGCTGAAGCGACGGGGGCGCGCCCGGGGTGGGTGGGGCGCGCCCCTTCGGCGCGTCCGCCGCCCGGGTCGTGTGGCGAGCCCTCCTGGGCTGATGGGGACGTGTGCGCTTGTTCTGGTCACGGCGTCGTTGAACCGGGCCTTGACCTGGGGATCATGGTCTGGCCGATTCTGTCGGCCTTGCCCGCGTACTGGGTGCGGTACGCACTCATCGCCGCGCCTCCGGCTCACAGGCCGCGCTCCGCCTTGGCCCGGTTTCGAGTTCCACGATCAGAGCGTCAATGCGGACTCGGGTCTCTCGTGTGGTGAGCGCATACGTTCGCCAGGTCGGCGACTCCCTGGGTCACGAGTGGTGTGGCTGGCCCGGCGAAGCGACGCGGTCACAGCGCCGGCTAGTCCTCGTCGTCCTCCGACTCTCGTACGAAGTACAGGTCGAGGACGTATTGTTCATGGCCTGCACTTTCAGCGAGTGCCTGGCTCAGGGTATCTACAGCGCTGGCATCCTCGGTGGGGCCGAAGAGGGCGGTCTCGTAGCGCTTCAGGTTGGACTCACGGTTGATCCACCACGCATGCCCGGCGTAGACGCCGGGCCGGGGAAGTTCCATCGTTCCTGCGGGCCCGAGGGAGAGCTGATTGACCACGAGGGTTCCGGTGACGGATTCAAGGTCGATCGGGGTGCTGCCCTCGGCATCAGCGGGTGGCCGCTGGGGCCGGTCCCAGATTCGGATGGTGACAGCAACTCTGATGTCAGGCTGGAGGCTCTTGAGGTACAGGTGGTAGCCGTTTCCGGCTACCACCTGTACCTCGGCAGCCCGCATGGCCTCGGCATCATCGAGGTAAGCATCCGCGTCGTACACCTCCACGACGCAGCGGTCCGGTCGGGCCTGGACGTTGTACTCGGTGAGCGGTTCCATGCGGGTCCTTGTCGAACTAGGAGGTGATCTTGAGGTAGAAGGGATCGCCGTCGAGTACCCGGTTGAGGGTGTACATCGAGTTGAGCATACGTCCGCCTTCTTCGTTGTCAGTCTTATCGATCAGGCGCACGGAGTACTTGTTGTCTCCCTTGGCGGACCCTTCATGCGTGCTGGCAAACGGGTATTCGTCACACTGCAGGCGAGTGCCCGAGTAGTCTCCCCAGATCTCCTTGCACATCTTGATCGATTTATCCCGGTTGCTGTCTTGCTTCTTGGGGTCGATGAGCCGGTGCAGGGGGTCCTTCTCCCCAGGGATGAGCTTGCCGAGGAAGGAAGGGAAGGTTCGCTCTGGACGCTCAAGCGCGTCATAGATGTGCAGCGCGCTCTCGTTGACGGCAGGGTCCTTGCGGCTCATGACCAGTTCGACCCTGGCATCAGGGAAGACCGTGCCCTTGTGCTTGCCTGCGACAGATCCGGCGTAGTCGAAGCGGATCCGCGAGCGGTGGGCGTCCACCTGCGAGTAGGACGTGGCGTTTGGCGAGTCCACGAAGAGATCGAGGTGAATCATCCCGGCGACGCGCTGTTGGTTACCCGTGGCGTGCTGGGGTCCCTTGTCCGGCGAGGTGTAGGTGAGATCCCAGTGCGGTGCTGTCTCCCAGACCCCGAGGAGTTCCTCGCGCTTGATGGTTGGGGGTTCGGTGATCTTGGGGTTCGGGTCGCTGGAGCTGGTGTGGACGGCTTTGCGGTAGGACTGTCCGATGCGCCACTTCGTGGCGTC
Organism: Streptomyces sp. NPDC057638; assembly: GCF_042800315.1. Classification (NCBI taxonomy): domain Bacteria; kingdom Bacillati; phylum Actinomycetota; class Actinomycetes; order Kitasatosporales; family Streptomycetaceae; genus Streptomyces; species Streptomyces sp. NPDC057638. The sequence continues at coordinate 2,671 of NZ_JBHVHF010000163.1, read as the reverse complement.
CTCGTTGCCGACCGTCTGAACGCGGATGTTCTCGATGCTGGACACGTAGTCGACGCGGCGGCTCCCGTCATACGCGAAGCCGAGGACCCACTGGTCGAACCAGAGGCGGCCGATGGTCTCGGTGCCGTTCTTGTTTCGGATCACTAGGTCGTAGGGCCGTTTCTGGCAGCTTTCGAAGCGGTTCTTGAGCCACCCCTTGACGGTCTTGGCCGCTGCTTCATGCTTTGCGCATTCGGTGCGTAGGTCCATAGCGTCCACCGGCCGTTGGCGGGCAGGTGGTGCTGGTTGTTGTGTTGTCCGAGCCCGGGCGGATCGATAGGCGCTGAGCGGAACGGGATCACTGAGGTTCCGCAGTTGCTCGGCTGGGATGTTCGCGGCATCGGTGAAGGTGAACCCGCTGGCATGGTCATCCTGTGCGGGTCCCGTCGCGGCGGCACCGCCCGCGCCTACTAGAAGGAGAGCGCAGGCCACTGAGACAGCGCGTATCGGTCGGAGTTCTTCTATGCGACGGTTCATGGCGTTTTTCCCCGTGAGGCAGGAGTCGGACACGGCTCGGCGGTGAAGGGCTTCACGGAGAAGCGAGGGGTATTGAGGTGGTTCCGTCGCAGAGGCGACCCCAGCACGCTTCGAGGAGCTGGCCAGTTGAGGACGCGTATGTCGCCTGGAATCCCTCGAAGCTCAGTCCGCGGCGCTCCAGTCCCGATGTTGCGCTGGACGATCGCGCCACCCACGTTCCGCCGTCCACGGCGGACAACCGCCTCGCTACGGGGCCGGACGTGACGGTTACCTGTCCCGCGGGGACACCAAAGGCGGTCGCCGCACGCTGACGGATCGATTCTGCCGACTCGGCTGGAATGGGCGAGGTGGTGTTCTGGCCCAGCCGCTGCCGGCTGTGCGTAAGGCCGTCCGCATTGCACAGGCCGACCGTGCGAACGCACTCTGCCAAGCCTGGGACGTTGGAGAGGCACGCGTCGGGATCCAGCTCCAGACAGGACTGCAGAGCTACTTGGTCGACGCCGTTGAAGACGGCCGGCCCGCGCACACCTGGCCCCCATGCGGCACCAGTTTCGGCGGGTACCTGACCCGCGTCCGCGGCCGTGGTGGCAGTACGCGGCTTCCTGACGGACCACTCGATGAATGACTTGTTGTCCGTCAGCTTGGTGGTGAAGCAATGAGGCGGCTTGACGGTCGCGCTGCAGGCAGGAAGGGACACAACCTTTGCCGTGTTCTTTGTCAGCACGCGCAGCCAGGTTTGGTTCTCGTCCATAAACTGCATTCGGTTGCCTATCTCAGGGAGGTTGACATATCTGGCGTGTCATATGTGACGGAATCGCAGATCACCTAGATGGGCTGGTGGCCTCTCCGTGTAAGTGCTTCACGGCAATCGCCTGGTAGTGCGGGCGGAGCCTGGCGCACCAGCTGCGACGGAATAGGTGATTCCATGTGGGAATCGCCTTGGAGGTCAACCTGCGGTTGGTGATCCGCGACGGGTATTCGACAGTGGACCGCGCGTCTTTTCAGTCGCCTCGGAGGTTCTAACGTCCAGCCGGAGAGCAGCCCGTGGACGCTGTGGCGCCTCGGCGCAAGCAGCCCATCATCCGCAGATTGGATCGGCGTAGCCGTCTCGAATGGGCACGTAGCCGAACCCTGTGGGTTCCGGTACGTGGCGTTCGGGGGCAGGCGCTATCGCCTTGCCTGCCGGACAACTAAGCTGGTTGAGGCTTCCCGTGGTGGCGACGGACTGAGACCCCTGGTCTGGTGACGGAGGTTCCGATCCCTCCTGGGCTGATGACGACAGGGTCCTCGCGGCTGCGGCCGACGGCGCCAGCCTCGGTGGGGCCCAGGGGGAGCCGGGCGTCACGGGTCAGGCGGGGCCGCGCGGACCCGGCCCAGGGCTCCGGGGCGGGTTCAGCCCCCGTGCAGCCGCCAGGCGACCAGTGCCAGCCGGGCCCGGGTCAGCCCCGTCGGTGAGGTCAGGTCCATGTTCAGGGCCCGCGCGAGCGGCGCCGTCGTCACCAGCCCCTCCGGGCAGATCAGGGTGGCGATCCGGGCCAGCGGCAGCGGTGAGCGCACGGCGACCACCTCCACCGGCCGGCCGGCGGCGAAGCCGAGCAGCCGCAGCGCCCGCGCCCGGGTCGCCTCGTCGCTGTCGGCGCTGATGACGAGTTCGGCGAGCGCGGGGTCACCCATGCTGGTCCGGGCCGGACCGTACCGCTCCACGACCGCCGCCGAGGCAAGGGCGAACCGGTCGAGCAGCACCTCGTCGAGCGGCTGGGACGGGCCGGGGCGCGCCAGCCACACCGTCCCGTTCTCCTCGTCGTCCAGGGTGATCGCGGCCGTCGCCGACGCCACCGCGGAGCTGTGCCCCAACCGGGACGAGAACCACGCCTACGCGCCGCGCCTGCTCGACGCGGGCGTCCCGGTCGAACTGCACCACTGGCCCGGGACCTTCCACGGCTCGCAGGCCGTCCTGTCCGCCGATGTCTCCCAGCGGCACAACGCCGAACTCTTCGCCGTGCTGCGCCGCGCGCTGGCCGACTGAGGCGGGCTCCGCCGCACCCGGCCCCCCGGCCCGCCGCACCCGGGCCCTGAGGGCTCCGCGGTTCGCCGGGCCCGCCGCACCCGGCTGAGGGCTCGCGGTCCCCCTGGGGCACCGCGTCATCCACATGAG
>NZ_JBHVHF010000162.1:0-18157 GCF_042800315.1 Streptomyces sp. NPDC057638 | reverse complement strand
GGGGAGCACACCGCGGTGGTGTGCTCCCCCGGCATCCGGGACGGGCCACCGCGACCGTAGCCCAGGGCGAATCGGGCGATCACCATCAGCCAACGACAAAGGCCACCACCGTCCCTTCATGGAGACCTCACAAAGACGGGGCATCACACCTGCGATGATGTGAAGCTCATCACGCCAGCCCTCTGTTGGGTTCTGCCAAAGCGCCTCGGTGTGTCACTTTCATGGCCAGCACGTGTGCACCCGCGCACCTTGTGTCAGGCCCGTGCCCGTATAGCGGACATGCGTTCCCTCTGAGCGGGATACGGGCTCAGACTGTGCGCTCCACCCTCAGCCAAGGAACAGGGCACCGCCATGTCACGGACCTCCGCGCCCCCTCCGCCGCCCGTCGACCGGCGGCCGGATGACGTCACGCTCTCGCACGGGCTCAAACAGCGCCATCTCTCCATGATCGCCCTCGGCGGGGTGATCGGGGCCGGGCTCTTCGTCGGCTCCGGCGCGGGCATCGCGGCGGCCGGGCCCTCGATCGTCATCGCCTACGCGCTCTCCGGGCTCCTCGTGATGCTCGTGATGCGGATGCTCGGCGAGATGTCGGCGGCCAACCCCGCCTCCGGCTCCTTCTCCGTCCACGCCGAGCGGGCGATCGGCCCCTGGGCCGGATTCACGGCGGGCTGGGCCTTCTGGTTCCTGCTCTGCGTCGCCGTCGGTCTGGAGGCGATCGGCGCCGCCAAGATCATGACGGGCTGGCTGCCGGGCACACCGGAGTGGGCCTGGGTCGCCCTCTTCATGCTCGTGTTCTGCGGGACGAACCTGGCGGCCGTGAAGAACTTCGGCGAGTTCGAGTTCTGGTTCTAACTCGCCGAAGCGCAGCGGCCAAATAGGTGGACTTTTGCGCGCATTGAACCTTAAACGATCAGGTTTAGGCTTCAATCGGACATTTAGAGCCTCGGATTCGACAACACGAGGGTGACTAAATGGCATACCGCAAGAATCACGCGATGTTCCCGGAGCTGCTGGCCTGGCACGAGGAACGCGTTCGCGTCACGGGGCGGGCAACTGCGGGACTCAAGGAAGCCACCACCATCTCCGCCATCGCACACCGGCTGGGAGTGCACCCGGCCGCCCTGCCGGAGAACGCCCTGGAGCTGTACACCAAACTCCAGCCGCTGGCGCCCAGCACCATGCCTGGCTACGCCAGCGCGCTCAAGCAGTGGTCCCGGTATCTCGCGCACGGCTACCGCGACTTCAGCCGCACCCCCCTGACCCAGTCCGGCCCCAGCGCCGACGATCTCGACCTCCCCCATCCCGCCCTGGTCAAGTTCCGCCGCAAGATGCAGACGGCGGGCCGCGCGGACACCACCGTCACCGGGTACCTCCGCATCGTGCTCGGGATCATGGAACTGGCAGGCAAAAGCGACCCGCTCACCCTTGATGAAGACGACGTGGAGATCTTCATCGTGGCGCGGCGCCGGGAGCGGGAGCGGTGCGGCAAGGAACTGTCCAACAGCCGCTATAACGTCATCCTGGCCGCCGTCCGCGCATGCTTCCGCGCCAACAAGGCCGCCCGCCAGGACCCGACGGCCGACATCGAGCGTCTCAAGCGGACCTCTCTCACAACCCCGGCAGCAACGCCGGTACAGGTGCGCTCACTCCTGGGAGCCGCCGTCGCGGACATGCAGTCATCCAACCCCGTGGTGGCCGACAACGGGCGCCGGATGTGGATGCTGACCCGCCTGATGAGCGGCATGGGCTTCCGCATCTCCACCGCCGCCCGCACCCTCACCAATGATCTCTGGTTCGACGGATCCCGGTACTGGCTCACTCCTGGGTTCGTCAAAGCCCGTTCGGGCCAGCAGAAAGCCCCCCACGCCGTCCCCGAGGACATCGTTCACGAGATGCTGACCAACTGGCGCGCCCACGAAGGAATCGTTCCTTCGGAGTGGAACGTCAACAACACCAACCTTCGCTGGCGCGCGTGGGCCGCCTCACACGGGCTGGGGCACATCCGCCCGCATATGCTCCGCGCGTTCTTCATCGATGAGATGTACGAACGGACCGGCGACGTCTACGGGGTGTCCGTCGCCGCCGACCATGAGGACATCCGGACCACTACCGGCTACATGCGGCGGCGGGTGCGCGCGGAGACAGAACAGGCGCTCCGCAGCTTCGGCACCGATATGCCGGTACGGATCCCGCCCCAGCGCGAGGGGGTCAACGTCCGGGTGCTTGTTCCGGTCGCGCGGGGATCGGCTCCCGCGTAGAAGGGGGGCATGGAAGCACACACGTTGCCCATGGTGGGCGGCCCCCTGGACGGGCTGTCGATGGTGGCCACCCACCTGGAGCCGCTTGCCCTGCACCCCATCGGTTCGCCAGACCTCGGGGGCTGCTATGAGCTGTTCGACCACTCTGTCAGGGGCCTGATCCTGATGTGGCACTCCGGGACGCCCTGACCCGGCCGGGGCCGCTGTACGTCATCTCCGTGACATACAGCGGCCCTCTGGCCGTTCTCGGGGTGCGGGGCCGGGCTGGTCGGCTGATGATCTGTGGCATGACGAGTGTGACGGTAGCGGCGGTGGCGTCCATGGGTCTGGCGGTCGTGATCCTGTGCGCGTTGATAGGGGTCATCGTGGTGCGGCTCATCCCGCCGTCGGCCGGGTACGCGGCCGACCGGCGCGCCTACCGGGACGCGGATGACCCGGGGGGCGGTGGCCCGTACGTGTCGTGGGTCCACCCGCAGGGGCCACCGCGCGATCACTGACGTATGCCCGCTGGTGGGGTGCAGGCACCTGGTAGACGAGACCCGGGAGCGCCGTGGAGTGGTCCGGCCGCCCGGGGGGTCCCTTGATGCCGAGCGCGCTCACACCACAGGGCAGTACCAGCGAATGGCGCCGCACGCGTGCCCGGGTGCTGGCGGAAGAGCCGTCGTGCCGCTGGTGCGGCGCTGCGTCGACGGTGGTCGATCACATCATCCCGCGCGCCCGGGGAGGGGATGACCGGCGCGAGAACCTGTGCGGGTCCTGTGCGCCGTGCAACCTGGCGAGGGGCGCCGGGGGTGGGACGGCGCCGCCGTCGCGGGAGTGGTGAGCGGGCACGCGCACGGCCAGGACCACGCCGCCGCCGGGCGCGGGTGTGCGGTGCGCCGTCGCGCGCCCCCGGTTTTGCGGCCGGGGGGTGGCGCGGACACCCCGCGCCCCCTGTTCTCTCTCCCCGGGCCCCCTCCCCCCTCCCCCGGCCGGAGCACACTCGAAGGAGAACAGACGGGCCCTGACCTGGACGGAAGGCGGTGTGATGGCGCCACGGGGATCACGGGGGGCGGTGATAGCGGTACCGGTGCCGCGCCGGGGGCGCGGCCGGGTCGAGGACGCTGTGGGCCGTACGGTGCGCGCGCTGCGCCCGGCGGGGGCCGACCCGGCGCGCGCGGCCCTGGAAGCGCTGGCGCGGGAGCTGGGGCGGGGTGTGGACACGGCCGGAGCGCGGTCGGATGTGTTCGCGCTGGCGCAGATCACGCCCCGGCTGCTGGATGTGCTGGACCGGTTGACGCCGCGCGAGACGGAGGGCGGGGCGGTGGCCGATCTGCTGGCGGGTCTGGCCGATCCGGACTGAGACGGCGGTGGAGGCGGCCCCTCGCTACGCGACCCCCCGCGATCCGGCCTACCGGACCTTCGGGGGGAAGGTCGCCAAGCTCTCCGCTGGCATGGGGGCGCCGTTCATGCCCTGGCAGCGTCAGGTAGCGGACGTGGCCCTGGAGGTGGATGGGCGGGGCCGGTACCGGTATCCGGTGGTGGTGGTCACCGTCCAGCGGCGCGCGGGGAAAACCACGTTGGTGCGGGCGGTGATGGCGCACCGGGGCCTGACCGTGCGCCGGGCCGGGTTGTGGGTGACCGCCCAGCAGCGCCAGGACGCGGCCGACACCTGGACGGATATGGCCGACGCCATCGAGGACAGCCCCTTGGGGCCGCTGGTGCGTCGGCGCAGCGCGAACGGTCAGGAACAGCTCACCTTCCCCACGGGCGGGAAGCTGCGGGTGTTCAACGCGCGCTCGCGGCGGGCGATGCATGGGAAGTGGTCGGACTGCACCCTGGTCGATGAGGCGTTCGCGTTCACCGACGAGGAGGGGACGGTGATCCTTCAGGGGGTGGTGCCGACGATGGCGACCCGCCCGGGTGCTCAGCTGTGGATCGTCTCCACCGCCGGTACGGCGCTGTCCACGTGGCTGCGGTCCTACGTGCTGCGGGGCCGGGCGGGCGCCGACCGGATGGCCTACTTCGAGTGGGGCATCCCCGAGGACACCGACGACCTGGACGACCTGGAGCTGTACGCGCGTCACCATCCAGCCGTCGGCCACACCATCGACCTGACCGCGCTGGCCGATGCCCGCGCGCTCATGAAGTCGCATGAGTTCGCCCGCGCGTACGGCAACTTCTGGGTGAGCAGCGATGAGTGGGCCATCGCGCCGCCACTGTGGAACGGCTCCCGGACGTGGGAGCGGATCGCCCCGGGGGGTCCGGTGGCGTTCGCGGCCGAGGTCTGCGCCGACCGGTCCTCGGGGGCGATCTGCGCCGCCGGGCGGACGGCGGACGGGCGCACGGCCATCGAGCTGACCGACGAACGCCCGGGGGTGGGGTGGATCGCGCCCCGTCTCCTGGAACTGGCGGAGCGGCACCGGCCGGTCTCGGTGGTGGTCGACCCGGTCTCCCCGGCCGGACCGGTCCACCGGGCACTCATGGACCACCGCCGCTCCCGGGGCCGGTGGGTGCCCCTGGCGCCGTTCGGAACGCCGGAGCTGCTGGACGCGCACACGGAGTTCCTGGACGGTCTGGTCACGGGGGCGACCGTGCACCGGTCCCATGAGCGCCTGGACGCCGCCGTGCGCGCGACCGGGAGCCGTCAGGTCCGCGAACAGGTGGTGTGGTCGCGGCTTCCGGCCGAGGACGGCACCAGTCCCGCGCCGCTGCTGGCCGCCGCGCTCGCCGCGTACGGGCTGGCGCACCCGGTGCCGAACGAGCGCCCCGAAATCGCCGCCTGACCCTTCCCGCGGGGCTACGCTGCGCATTCACAAAACTACTTTGCGTCACAAATCGGCCGGCGTGCGCCCCGGGCGTTATACGCTTAACGTCCTGGTATGGGCGTTCTCTCGGCACTCGGATTCCGGCGCGGCGCGGTGCGCTCCGCCGACGGCGGGGAGCCGTGGAACGACGCCACCCGCCCCGTGACGGCGCCGCCGGGGAACATCGCTCCGATGCTGGCGTATGAGCTGGCGGGCCCGCCGGGGGTATGGGGCCCGTGGGGCATGGGCATCTCGCGCAAGCTGGCGATGAAGGTGCCCGCCGTGCGGCGGGGGGTGCGCACGATCGCGGACAGCATCGCCACCATGCCGTTGCAGCGCTGGCGCGGCCCGACCCAGCTGGAGGCGGGCACGTTCCTGGCACAGCCGGAAGCCTGGCGGGCCTACGTCTCCACCATCACGGAGACGGTTGAGGACCTGATCTTCTACCCGTACGCGTGGTGGCATGTGCTGGGGCGGGATTGGGCGGGGTGGCCCGCCGCCGTTGTCCGCCTGGACCCGCAGTACGTCAGCGTGACGACCGTGCCCGCGTCCGGGGAGGTCGACCGGGTGCACGTCACCTACCGGGGCACGGAACTCCCGCAAGAGGATCTGATCAGGTTCGACGGGCCAGACGACGGACTGTTGACGCTGGGGGATGTGGAGATCCTGACCGCGCTCCGCCTGGAGCTGGCGGCCCAGAGCTACGCGGATCCCGAAGTTCCGTCGGGGGTGCTCACCAACACGGGCGAGTACCGCCTCACCGCCGGGGAGCGGGAGGAAATCCTGGACGGATGGGCCGCCGCCCGCCGCCGTCGCCGCACGGCGTTCCTGGACGCCAACCTTGCCTATCAGTCGGTGCTCTCCACCCCGGAGCAGCTCCAGCTTGTCCAGGGCCGCGAGGAAAGCGCGGTGCAGATCGCCCGCCTGTTGAACCTCCCGCCCCACTACGTGGGCGCGCGGTCGGGCGACTCGATGACGTACAGCACGGTGGCCAGTCAGCGCCGGGACCTGGTGGATATCTCCCTGGCCTCCTACATCGGCGCGATTGAGGGCCGCTTGTCGATGGCCGACCGCAACGGCTCCCCCCACGGGCAAACGGTGCGCTTCGACCGCTCCCATCTGCTGCGCTCCGACGCGCGGGAGTCGGCCGAGGTCGGAGAGATCTTGATCAGGTCGGGCCAGTCCACCCCCGAGGAACAGCGCGCGGAACGGGGCCTGGCCCCCGTCGCGGACGGCGCGGAGGGAACGACCGATGCCATCTGAGCAGACCCGCTTGAGCCCGGGGCAGATCTTCGGCGACCGGGTCATCGTGCGGTGCGCCGTCACCGCCGACACCGCCCCGGACGGCACGGCACCCCGGGCCCGGACGATGACGGCCCAGCTCGCCAAATACGGCACCACCGTCCAGCCGATCTCGTACTTCCCCCGGGTACGCCTGGCCGCCGGAGCGCTGTCGGCCCCCGAGGACCTCAACGCCGTGGTGCTGCTCCGCGACCATGACCCCACCCGGGTCATCGGCGCCATGACCCGGCTCGATGGCCTGGACAAGCGCCCGGTAGCGCGGTTCCGGTTCGCCCGCACCCGGGACGCGGACGACGCGTGGTCGCTGGTCGAGGACGGCATCGTCACCCATGTGTCCGTCGCCTACACCGTCCAGGACGGCCGGGAGGTCATGGAAGACGGCATGTCGGTGTTCGAGGTGACCGCCGCCCAGATCTTCGAAGTGTCGGTGGTCGGCGCGCCCGCCGACCGGGGGGCCCGGATCGAAACCATCACCGCTCAGAAAGGCACCCCCGTGAACACACCCCCCGCTCAGCCCCCGGAAGAGCCGCCCCCGGCCGCGCCCGTTCCCGCGCCCCCGTCCGCGCCCCCGTCCGGGCCGCCGTCCGGGCCGCCGTCCGGCCCGCTGACCGGCCCGCTGACCGATACCCAGTTCGCCGCCGTCCTGGAGCAGGTCCGCGCCCAGCTCGCCCCCACGACCGCCGCGCCGCTGGTGCCCGCGCTCCCGCCCGGCAGTGCCGACGGGTGGCCGGGCGGGGTGTTCACCGCCGACGGCACGCCCGTAGCCGTCCGGGCGACCGACCGCGCCGACCCCCGGATCCCGCGCGCCCGGGGCAGGAACGGCCGCGAGTACAGCGCCGGAGACTTCTTCGCTACCTACGCCCGGGGTGTGAACGAAGGTGACTGGACCGGTCACCACGAGATCCGCCAGGCCCTGGCCGACGAACTCACCGCCGACGTTCCCGGACTCCTCCCGACCGCGATCGTCGGGGAACTGCTCGGCCGGGCGTCCGGGCGCCGTGTGGCGTGGGACTCCCTGACCGCGCGGGACATGCCCATGACGGGAGCCAAGTTCTCCCGCCCGACGATCACGCAGCATGTCGCCGTAGACGAGCAGAAGACGCAGAAGAGCGAGGTTGCCTCCCGTAAGTACACCGTGGGCCTGGCGGACGTTCCCAAGGTCACGCTGGCGGGGGCGCTGGATATCGCACAGCAGGCGATCGACTGGACCTCCCCAAGCCTGTTGAACGAGCTGATCCTGGACTTCACCCGCATCTACGTCAGCCGGACGGACAAGCTGGCCGCCGCCGCCATCACGACGAACGCGAAGGGCACGGCCGTGCCGTGGGACGGCAAGGCCGCCACGCTGAACGAGGCGCTCGCCCAGGCGGCCGGGGCCGTCTTCTCACGGCCCGGGGAGGACCACGACGTGTTCCCCAACACCGTCTGGTTGTCGGTGGACATGTGGGTGAAGATCGCCGGGTTCACCGACACGACCGGGCGCCCGCTCCTCCCCTACCTGGGGCCCGCCAACGCGGCCGGGATGATCAATCTGGCCAACCCCGAGCAAGGCGTTCTCAACTCCCCGTTCCGGTGGGTGGTCGACAAGAATTTCGCGTCGGGGACGTTCATCGTCGGGGACCGCGAATACTGCGAGTCGTACGAGAACGGCCGCCGGTTCCTCCAGGCCGTGCGGCCGGATGTGCTCGGCCTGGATATCGCCTACATGGGCTACGTGGCGACATACTTCGCCTACCCGTCCACGCTGGTGCCCATCACGGTCACACCCCCGGCCGGGACGGCGGCGAAGTGATGCCCCGCGCGATCACCGCCCAGAACGCGGCCGACTACATCGGCATCGCCCTGCCAGACCCGGCCACCTACGACGGGTACGCGCTCGGCATCGTCGTGAACGCCGTCAACGTCCTGGTGCCCTCCACCGTGCCCCGGGTCCGCGCGCTCCCGCCGTCGGAGGAATGGCCGGTAGACGTGACCCTCGCGGCGCATCTCATGGCCGCGCGGCTGTTCGCCCGCCGCCGCTCCCCCACCGGGGTGGCCACCTACACCGAGACCGGACCCGCCTACGTCGCCCGCTGGGATCCCGACCTGGAACGGCTGCTCCAGGTCGGGAAGTGGGCGCCCCCGGGGGGCGCGTGATGGAGACGATCCGCACCATCACGGCCGGGATGGACGCCCTGGCCCAGCGCCTGGCGCTCCGCGTCGACCGCCCCGTCACGACCGACCCCACGACCGTCGCCGCCACCCCGTGCGTGCTCATCGAGCCGCCGACCCTGGAGCCGCCCGCGCTGCTGTGCGGGGCCTATATCCACCGCTATACCGTGCTGGTCATCGGCCTGCCCGGGGCCCGCGCGGAGCTTGATCCGCTGGCCGATCTGCTGGCCCAGACCATTGAGGCCCTGGACGACCTGGACCTGATGTGGGTCCTGGCCGAACCCGTCGCGTATGTGCCGCTCCAGGACGCCAGCGCGGCCGAGCCCTGCCAGGCGTACCGGATCACTGTGGAGGAGACGACGCTATGACCACCCCGACGAAACCTGTCGCGTCCCGCGTCCGCAAGGGCGTCTTCAGCCTGAAGGCGGCCGGGGAGACCACCGCCACAGTGTTCTCATGCAGTCCCACCGCCGTCACCCTCACCCCGGAAGCGGGAGACGCCGGGGACGATCTGGAAGTGCTGTGCGGTGAGGCGATCAAGGGCGCCCCCGGGACAACCGCCTGGACGCTGAACTTGGTCTCGATCCAGCAGATCGAACAGGCGGACGACGCCGGGAAGTCGCTGGTGCTCTACGCCCTGGAGCACGACGGGGAGCAAATCGAGTTCTCGTTCAAGCCGGGCCCGACCACCAAGACGTTCACCGGAACGGTGACCGTGATCGCGCTCGGCATCGGCGGGGAAGTCGGCGGGACCGCGCCCACGTCTGAGAGTGAGTGGCCGATGGGTGGGCCGCCGACCGTCGCCCCGCCCACCCCGGCCGCCAGGACCACCACCACGAGCGGGGGTGCGTGATGGCCCGGGGCCGCACGGTCGTCGCCGTGGACGGCGGGCCCGCGCTCCGGCGCCGTCTGCGGGACGTTGAGGGGGGCCTGGACGACCTGCGGGACGAACACCGGTGGGTCGCCGGATACGTCCTCTCACGCGCCGCTCCGGGCACGCCCCGCCGTAGCGGCAGGCTCACAGCCACGGGCCGTTCGTCGGGCACCAGGACCATGAGCACCGTCCGCTACGGCGGGGCCCGCGCCCCTTACGCCGCCCCCGTCCACTACGGGTGGCCCGCCCGCCACATCCCGCCGCACGAGTGGGTTATCAACGCCGCCCAGACCTCGGAGCCCGTGTGGCGCGCCCGGTTTGAGGAAACGATTGAGCGGCTGGTGGAGAGGACGCCGGGATGAGTACCAAGGCCCGTCGGCGGGTTCCGCCGCCGCCCCCGCACCCCATCCCCGACCCCCCGGACGGCGGGTGGATCGGCGATCCGGAGTTCCTGACCCATGACGAGTTGGACGAGATTTGCCGGGTCACCGGGAAGAGCCTGACCGAACTCGAAGTGACACGGCTGTGGCCATACGCGGCGGTCGCGTATGCCCGCCGTACAGACGCCGCCCGCTACCCGTGGGCGGTGGCCGGGATGATCCCGCTGGACGCCGTCAAGGTCGGCGACCAGGACGACGACGGCGGCGGTACGGCCCAGGCCGCCGCCGACGCGGAGCACGCCGCCGCCGTCGCCGCCGCCATCGAGGCCGGAGAGACACCCCCGGACCCCCCGGACCCCGCCTGACCGGACCGGTCGCACACCGCGTCATGCTCGCCCGCGCATGGCGCATCAGTCCGGCACAGATCAGGGCATGCACGCTCGCGGAGACCCGCGCGATGTGGGATCTCCTGGACTGGGAGTGGGAGGTGACCCGCCGTGGCCGGTAGACCCTCCACCCTGGCCATCCGCGTCACCTCCGACTCCCGGCAGGCACGCCAGGACATCCGGGGCGCCGAAGGCGAGGTGACCGGCACTCTGGGCAAGCTCAAGACGGCCGGGCCCGCGCTCGCCGCCGCCGCCGGGGCCGCCATCGGCATGGCCATCGCCGCCGCCTTCGGCAAGGCCCTGGAGCAAGGCAAGATCACCGCGCGGTTGGGTGCCCAGCTCGGCACCACCCCCGCCGAAGGCGCCCGGCTCGGCAAGATCACAGGCCAGCTCTTCGCCAAGGGAGTGGGCGACGACTTCCAGCAGGTAGCCGACTCCATCTCGGCCGTGATGCGCTCCGGACTCGCCCCGCCCGGCGCCACCAATGCCCAGCTCGAATCGATCGCGACCAAGGCCACCGATCTGGGGACGACGTTCACGCAGGACGTCGGGCAGGCATCCCGCACCGCCGCCCAGATGATCAAGACCGGTCTGGTTCGCGACGCCGACGAGGCGTTCGACGTGCTCACCCGGGGGTTCCAGAGCGGGGCGAACGCCGCCGACGATCTGCTGGCGACGTTCTCGGAGTACAGCACCCAGTTCCGGGACCTGGGGCTGTCCGGGCAGACCGCCATGGGACTGCTCTCCCAGGGACTCAAGGGCGGTGCCCGGGATGCCGACGTGGTGGCCGACGCGCTGAAAGAGCTGAACATCCGTGTCAAGGACAAGAGCGCCGCCACCGCCCTGAAAGAGCTGGGGCTCAACGCCGATGAGATGGCCCTGAAGTTCACCCAGGGCGGGCCCCAGGCAGCTACCGCGCTGGACAGCGTCCTGGACCGGCTGCGCGCCGTGAAGGATCCCGCCGAGCGCTCCCGCCTGGCCGTCGCCCTGCTGGGAACCCAGGCCGAGGATCTCGCCGGAGCCCTGTACTCGCTGGACCCGTCCACCGCCGTGAGCGCGCTCGGCAGTGTCAAGGGGGCGTCGGACCGCCTGGGAACCTCGCTCCGCGACAACGCCGCCGCCAAGATCGAATCGTTCCAGCGCACCGCCCAACAGAAGCTGGTCAACTTCCTCGGCCAGCACGTCCTTCCCGCCCTGGTGACCATGTGGCGCTGGTGGGAACAGAAGATCGCCCCCGTCATCAGCAAGGTCACCACCCTGTACGGCACCTACATGGCGCCCGTGCTCGCCGCCGTCCGCTCCGGCGTCGACAAAGTCTCCGGCGCCGTCCGCGACAACGAACACCGCTGGCGGCCCTTGTGGGACCTGCTCCAGAAGCACGTCGTCCCCATCGCCGGGAAAGTCGCCGGAGTGCTCGCCGGGGCCGTGTTCGATGGGGTGGTGGGAGTGATCAACGTCGTCTCCCGGCTGGTCGGCTGGTTCTCCACCCTGGTCGGCTGGATCCGCAGCGTGATCGAGTGGTTCGCCCGGCTCAAGCCCCCGTCGTGGCTGCGCACCATCGGCGACTGGCTCCCGTTCGCCGCGCCGGAGCAGCGCGCCGCCGCCCGTGCCGCGCTCGGCCCCACCACCCGCACCGCCAGGACGGCGCCGCCGCGCTGGATCGCCCAGCTCACCACCGCGCCCACCGTCGTCAACGTCACCATCGATGGCCAGCAACTTCAGGGCCGCATCACCCGCACCGTCACCAGCGCCATGCAGTACGAAGGCGCCCGCTACCTCGCCGGGGGGTGGGCCTGACATGGCGGGGCGCTCAGCGGTCGCGGTCACCTCCCTGGCGGCCGATCTGGGATACGGCCACTTCCGCTTCACCATCACCACCGACCCCCGGGCGGCTAGCGGCACCCCCTACAGCCTGACCATGAACGCCGGAGCCAACGTCGTCCGGGGCACGATCGCCGCCGTGGGGTCCGCCTCCTATGACGCGGTGCGCCGCATCTCCGCCGGGCCCAAAGTCGCCACCTGCACCGTGGACGGCGACTACGACCCCGGGCGCGGAGACTGGGAGATGGAGGCCCTGACCCTGACCCGGTTCAGCCTCTCCGGCCAGCGCCTGACCGTCGATGCCCGCTGGTGTGTCTCCGGGGGCGGCCCCACCAGCGGCGATGTCGAGTTCGTGTGGGGTGACGGGAACCGCGAGTCCGCCACCATGACGGCGCCCGACTGGACCCAAGGGCGGGTCACCCGCCGCAACGACTACGTGCTTCTGCCGGACACCCGGACCTATGAGGTCACCGTGACCAGCGGGGCCCAGGCCGTCACCCGCTCGATCACCGTGCCCGGAACCGGCCGCGTGGTCCTCACCACCGCCAGCGGCGAGACGGCCGTAGTCGACGTGCAGGCGTGGCCGGAGCGCGCCTACGCCCGGTCCAGCGCAACCCTGGCCGTCGTCGGCCGGGAAGACCCGATCGTTCTCCTGGACGCGCTCCGCTCCCCGACGGGAACGGTCACCTTCCTGACCCGCACCGACGCGGAGGCCGCCGCACTCCTGACCGTGCTCCGCTCCCCCGCACCGATCCGCCTCGCCTCCCCCTGCCCCGCCGTGCCGAACGTGTCGTTCGTGGCCTTGTCGACCGCCGCCGCCCGCCTCACCGCCGACGGGTCCGACCCCCGCCGTCTGTGGCCCACCCCCATCCAGGAAGTCCCGTGAGACGCGTCAGCGCCCAATGGGCCAGCACGATCACCACCACCCACACCATCGTCACGGACGTGGTCTCCTACCTCGGGGAGAGCGAGCGCCTGGCCACGGTCCCCATCACGGCCGGACAGATCGTGTACGACGCCACCGCCCGGGGCCAGCGGCGCTGTCAGATCACCGTCCCCCTCATTGACGGCGGCACACGGTGGGACCCCGGAAGCGACCCCCGCCACCCCCTGGCTAGCTACGGCCAGCGCCTCCGCATCCGTACCGGAGTCCGCCACCCCGACGGCACGGCCGAGTTGCTCGAACACGGTCAGTACCTGGTGAACGAAGTCACCGTGGACGAGACGGAAGGAACCGTGAACGTCACCGGAGCCGACCTGTACGCGCTCATGGAACAGTGCCGGATCACCGAGAACACGCTCAGCTTCCTGCCCACGGGCGACAGCTATCTCCTGTCGACACTCCGACTGACGTACGCCCGCCTGAACGTCGATGACACGAGGATCCTCAACGCAGGCTGGACAGATGAGGTCGACGACCGCCGGACCCTCTCCGCCCCCGTCGAAACGCCCGAAGGCGCCGACCGCACACCGATCCTGGACAGCCTTTGCGCCGCCTGGCCCGCGCAAATGTACGTCCGCGATGACGGTCTGCTGGTCTTCGATCAGGCGATCACCGGACCCGCCGCGACTCCCGTCGCCCGCATCCAGGCGGGCACCACCGGCACCCTGGTCACCCGGGGCCGCCGCGCCGCCCGCCAACGCGTCTACAACGCCGTGTATGCGACGGGAATCAACCCGGATACCGGCGCCGTCCGCGCACGCGGATCCGCCGTCAAGACCACCGGACCCCTCAACGTGCGCGGCCCGTACGGATGGGTGAGTCGCTGGTACACCAGCCCGTTCCTCACCACCACCGCCCAGGCCAACGCCACCGCCCGCACCCTCCTCGCACGCGGCACCCTCTACGCCAGAACCGAAGAGATCACCGCCGCGCCTGACCCCGCCCTCCAACTCAACGACACCGTGGACGTGGTCTCCCCCGGGGGCGGCACCTTCCGGGGACTGATCTCCTCCATCACCCTCCCCCTCACCGCCGCCGGGGGCCCCATGGCCCTCAGCGTCACCAACGACACCCCGGAGTGACCATGCCCACCCTCGCCCAGGCGCTCCAGGACCCCCCGCCCCAGCCCCTCCCGCCCCGCGTGATCACCGTCGTCTCCTCCACCGCCGCCACCATCGAGACCAGCGAAGGACCCGTCGTCAACGCCATCGCCGCCACCCCCCAAGACGGGAAAGTGGTCGTCATCCACGTGGACGCCGTCCGGTACGCCGTCGGATGGCTCCGCACATGACAACGGCCCCGGGGAACACACACTCCCCGGGGCCGCCCGTACGTCAACAAGAAGACGTACGTACGTCAGCTCTTCACATCCCGCACAAACGCGCTCCAGGCCGCCGCACCCACCACGACAACCGGGCCGCCCTCCACCTTGCTGTCACGCACCGGAACCACCCCCGGAACGCCGTCGCGAACCTCCACGCAAGCGCCGCCGCTGGAGTCGCTGTAGGTCGACTTGCGCCACACGCTGTTGTCCACGATCACTGAGCGAGACACGAATATCCCTGCCTTTCATGACGGATCGGATGTACGAGAGGGATGCAGCTACCGGTAGCGCGTCGCCCAACAGATCATCGTAGGCGAATCCGAACGCCGTGGCTTGATCCTCTTCGAAAAGGGTTCCGGTAGCCACGCCTTCGCTGTAAGCGAGATCCCGCCCCTTGGGCATGGCCAGTACGGTCAGCGATCCTCCCATCATGGGGTGGTCCCCCGTAGTGTGCGGGAGTACCTGGATCGCCACATGCGGCATCTCAGCGGCTCGGAGGAGCGCCGCCATTTGCCCACGCATGACATAGGTCCCGCCGACCGGCCGCAAAAACACCGCTTCATCCAGGACAACCCGAAGATTTGGCGGTTCGTGCCCAATTAGACGTTCCTGTCGACTCAGCCGAGCCATAACGAGATCGTCAAGTTGCATGCTGGTCTTAGTCTCTGGATAACGAGACAGAATGGCTCGGGCATACTCGGGAGTTTGAAGGAGTCCAGGCACCACCTGGCTTGTGTACGTTCTGATAGTGAGCGCCCTTTGCTCAGCCTCCATGTACGCCTGCGCCCAAGTGGGATAACCCTCCCTATACATATGAGGCCAGAGATCGACTAGATGCCCGTCGGCACCCAGGGCATCGTCAAGGCGCTCACTCAAGCTGAGTGGACAACGCGTCCCCGTCGCCGACTCGATCTGCCCAATTCGACTCGTAGAGACGTGCACCTTCTTCCCAAGCGTCGCTTGGGTCATGTCAGCCTTACTCCTCAGCCTCTGGACATGACGGCCGTACACCAGTGCTAACGAGGATGACCCCTTGGCTTTCTCAAGGTCCATTCGCACCTCCCAAGTCCCATACTGCCACCATCAGTTGTTACTTCCAGGGAAGTAACAACGTCGCCCCTTCCGCAGGGTACCGGCGCGGCGCGAGGCTGTAACCGCAAGCGAAAACCCCCCAACCTCCTCCCGAGAGAGGTTTCGTGATGCCCTCACCGCCGCCCACCACGATCACGAACGCATGGCCGAGTACGCGCCAGTCCGGCCGGTTGCTCCAGTGCCTGCGTGTCGATGATCAGCCGCCGCTTTACATGATCCCGTTCGAGTTGACGATGGACGGGAAGCCCATCGGCGCCTCGCTGGTACTGACCCCCGGCCGCCTCCGCGATCTGCTGAAGGAGATCGCGGAAGCCCTCCCCGGGGACGAGACGGAACCGGCCCTGGTCGCGTTGGGGCTGAGGGAACCGGAGTCCGTCACCCTCGATCCCGAGGACCTCAGCCACCTGGACGAGGCCAGCGGCGACGGCGAGGTACGCGCGGACAAACCGTCCAGGGATCCGAGGCCGTAATGCGGTGGCTTGGCTGGTTAGAAGAGTCCGCTTCCGGTCTCCTCTTCGGCGCCTTGACGCTGGGTACCCCCGCCGTCCTGGTGGTGGCCGTGCTGCTCCGGACGGACTGGGTTGCCCTGTAGCCTCCTCCGCCCACAGACAGGCTCCAGTCCGGCGCCGAAACGGCCCTGACTGAAGTCGCACACTCACCGCCTGGCGACGGGCGGTGAGCCGGGGAATGGCCCCCGGGGGCCCCGCATGCCTGTCGGTGGGCGGGCGGCCCGCAGACCTATAGATCCCGTCCGGTGACGCCGGGCGGCCACAGGGGGCCCTACGGATGGAGGGCCGGGCGGACACGCTTGGGGAAGCTCACCGCCCGCCCCGCCCGGTGAAACCGGGCGGGGCCCCTTCCCTCCCATTGACCCGCTCACCTCCCCCGGGGTGAGCGTGCCCCCGGGACTCGTCACCCCGGGTCGGGGCGTCAACATGTGCGGTCGCCGCCCCGGGACCCTGCCCCCGTGACCGCATCGCCCCGGGGGCAGGGTCCACCGCAGTACCCCACCGGGCGGTACTCCCGGTGGTGGCGCGGGCGCTTCAGAGGGTGAAGCACCCGCGCCAGTCTCGCCCGGTGGGGCTGGTGTGCCCCCACCGGGCGAGACCCTGACTGCTCACCCCGCCCTGGGTGAGCACACCCCGGGGCTAGTCACCCCGGGAAGGGGGCGGTACAGCGTTCGCCGCCCCGGACCCTGCCCACGTCGCCCGCCCTGGCTGCTGGGGCAGGGTCCACCCCCTAGCCTCCACTGCATTGATGGTGCGGTGGAGGGGGCCGGTGGCACGGCCCCGGGGCGCGGTGTTCTCGTCGGGTCGAGCAGCCGCGCCCCGCCTCGCCCGTGGTCCTGATCCATCCACGGGCGGGGCCCCTCCCCAAGAGCAGATGCGCGGGAACTACGGCGGGTCCGACTGGTTCAAGGGGGGGGAACGATGCCAGGTGAACACATTGATGGCCGCGTGTGTCCTGGCTCTCACCTGCTTTGCCTGGGGTGCGGAGCAAAGGGCGTCGTCACCGAAGACACTGCCAGGGTGACGGCGCATGGCGTGATGTTCACAGAAGAGGCGAAGCACAGGTGCCGTGCGTGTGGTGGGCGGGGCGTGTTCTGTAAGACGCCGGGGCCCGGCCCGTGTACGGGATTGATGGCTGCCAATCAGATCATCGGACCGCACTCGTTCCCGCCTGTGTGACCACAGAGCAACCACGTTGGGCCCCTCATTCGAGGGGCCCAACGTGCGTTCCCCTACCGTTCAGCAGACGGCTATTTGAGACATAAAGCTTAGACAAGGACATAAAATCCTTGGACAAAAAGTCCGGAGTCAACGGGGGTTGACCAGCAAAGATCCACTTGGGTACAAAGAGTTCTGGTTCGCCGCGCTGAAGGTGGGCGCCATCGTCCTCTTCCTCGGCATCGGCGTCCTCGCCATCACCGGCCTCCTGCCGGACACCGACGCCCCCGGCACCGCCAACCTCACCGGCGACGGCGGCTTCTTCCCCCAGGGCGTGGACGGTCTCGTCGTCGGCCTGCTCGCCTCGGTCTTCGCGTACGGAGGACTGGAGACCGTCACCATCGCCGCCGCCGAGTCCGAGCACCCGGTGCGGGGTGTGGCCAAGGCCGTGAAGACCGCGATGTGGCGCATCGCCGTCTTCTACATCGGCTCGATGGCCGTCATCGTCACCCTCGTCCCGTGGAACGACCCCGTGGTCGTCGAGAAGGGCCCCTACGTCGCCACCCTCGACCATCTGGGGATCCCCGGCGCCGGCGAGATCATGAACGTGGTCGTGCTGATCGCCCTGCTCTCCGCGATGAACGCCAACATCTACGGCGCCTCCCGCATGGCCTGCTCCCTCGTCGCCCGGCGCCAGGGCCCGCCCGCGCTGGGCCGCACCTTCGGCGGCGTGCCCCGGGCGGCCGTCGTCGTCTCCTCGCTCTTCGGCTTCGGCTGTGTGCTGCTGAGCTACTGGCGGCCCGACGACGTCTTCATGTGGCTGCTCAACATGATCGGCGCGATCATCCTCGTCGTCTGGATCTTCATCGCCGTCTCCCAGCTCATCCTGCGCCGCCGCACCGAACGGGAGGCGCCCGAGCGGCTCGTGGTGCGGATGTGGCTCTACCCCGTACTGACGTGGGTCGCGCTGGCGGGCATGGCGACGGTGTTCGTCCTCATGGCGCGGGAGCCGGGGACGCGGACACAGCTCTACTACACCGGTGGGCTGGTCCTGGCGCTGGCGCTGGTGGGGTACGCGCGGCAGCGCGCCGCGAACCGGGGCGCGACGCCCGCGCCCGCGGAGGACTGACCCGCGCCGTTCGTGATGCCGAGCGCCCCCTCGTGCGGAGGGGG
>NZ_JBHVHF010000161.1:0-18327 GCF_042800315.1 Streptomyces sp. NPDC057638 | reverse complement strand
GCCCCGGCCGGCCGCGAGGAGATCGAGCCGGGAGGCCGGTGAACCCCGCATCCCGGGAAGGGAGTTCGGGGACGTACGGGTGGAGCGCGCCCGGCCAGCGCGGTGCCGCGTGCGCGGCGGTGGCGCACCGACGGTTACGGGTGCGGGGTGGCCACCCGGTAGAGCGCGGCGGGGCGGGGCCGGTCACGGGGCCGTGGGGGCGTCTTTACGGGAGGACGAGGTCGCGGCCCGGGCCCCCGGCGGCGGTGTCCTTCCCGGGGCCGCCGACGATCACGTCGTCGCCGCCCTCGCCGTGCAGGGTGTCGTCGCCGGAGCCGCCGAGGACGGTGTCGGGACCGTCGCCCCCCATGGCGTGGTCGTTGCCCGGGCCCGCGTACACGATGTCCGCGCCGCCGTACGCCTCGATCATGTCGTCGCCCCGGCCGCCCCACAGCCGCTGGCCGCTGTCGTCGCCCATCAGGTGGTCCTTGCCGTCGCCGCCGTCCAGGACCGCGAGGCCCATGACCATGTCGTCCCCCGCGTCACCCCGTACGGTGTGCGCGGTGTGGGCGTGCAGGGTGTCGTCGCCGGGGCCGCCGCGGACGGTGGCGACCCCGGGGTCGCTGGTGGCGATGGTGTCGTCGCCGTCGCCGAGGAAGATGTCGATCCGGTCCGGCCGGGCGCTGGTGGTGGGCAGTTCGCAGACCACGTAGGTGGGGTCGGCGGGGTCGAGATAGGCGCAGTTCCTGCCGGGGTCGAGCGGGACCGCGTCGCGGAAGCCGATCCGCCGGACCCCGTCGCCGAGATCCCTCGGTATCACGTGGAGATCGTTGGCCTGTCCCTTGGCGGCGGTGAAGACGATCGACTGCGTCGCCCAGTCGGCGCTGACGCGGGCCTTCGCCCCGGTGGCGGGGGCGGCGGTCGCCGGGCTCGCGGTGAGCCCGAGGGCGATCAGGGCCACGGTGAGCGTACGGGCGGTGGCTTGGTGCCGGTTCACGGGACCTCGTCTCGGTGGGGTGAGGGGTGGGTCGGCCGGCCGGCGGGGCGGTTGCCGGGGAGCTGGCGGCGGCCGTGACGCGGCGTCCTCGGGGCGGCCCTTTCCCGAGCGGGAGGGTGCGGGACTCCCCCGGAGGTCATGGACCACCTGTCCGACGAGCACGCGTCGGTCCTGCGCGTGCCATGCCGCCCCTGAGGAACGGTCAGGCGCGGCGCCGGAAGCGTACCCCTTCTTGGTCTAGACCAAACGAGTGATCGGGCGTGCCGCCGGGCCGGGCCCTGCTCACCGGGGCCGATCACCGGATGTGCCTGGTCCCAGGACGTCGCGGGAGGCACTGGCCCGCGTCTGCGTCCGCTCCCGTACGGGAAGGGTGGCCGTGCCCCGCGTCTCACCAGCGGGCACGCGGCCGGCCTGAGCGGCCATCACGCCGCGCTGGACCACGGGCACCAGGCCCGCGCCCTCCTCCCGCCAGTGCGGCGGGGGGAGGGGGCGGTCCTGGCCTCACCGTGAGCGCCGCAATGCTCCCGCCCCTCTCCTGCCAGCAGGACAACGTTCGAGCCAAAACGCCGGGTCAAAAGCCATCCGCCAGCCATCGCGCGGGAATTCCAGAAACGGAGATGTTCTTTTTCGGCGGGGCGCCGGTATCCTCGTGCGAAAGTCACCGGAGTTCCGCCCGAGGGATGATTCTGATGATTACTCATGTCCGGAGTGTGGCACTCGGCGTCCCCGACATCAGCGCCGCACGTGAGTTCTTCGAGAACCACTGGCAATTGGACTTCGTGGGGGGCGATACGGGCCGGGTGTTCTTGGGAGCGGGGTGCCAGGACCATCACGTCCTGCGTCTGCGGGCCACCGCCGAGCCCCGGGTGGATCTGCTGTCCCTGGCCGCGGCCAGGGACGCCGATGTGGATGAGATCGCCGAGCGGGTGGCGGCCCATCCACTCGCGCGACTCGTGAGCACGCCTGCGACCTGCGATGATGCGGGCGGTGGGTACCGGTTCCGGTTCCTTGACTGTGACGGGCGCACGGTTGAGGTGTCATCCGGGATGGAGGTCCGGCCCTTTCGCTCCGTCGAGCCGGGCGAGAGCAGGCCCACCGGCATCAGTCATGTGGTGCTCAACACGGCGGACCTTCCGGCCGCGCTGGCGTTCTACCGGTCCGTCTTCGGCCTCACGGTGAGCGATTGGGTGGAGGACATCATGGTATTCCTCCGCACCGGATCACCCCATCATATGCTGGCATTCACCCGGGCGCCGCACACATCACTGAATCATATCGCCTTTGAATTAAGGGGGATTGATGAATTCATGAAGGCGACCGGCGCCCTGATGAACAAGGGTTTCTCGCCGTTGTGGGGGCCCGGCCGGCATGGGGTCGGTGCCAACACCTTCACCTATTTCCAGGAACCGAGCTCTCGTTTCGTCGCCGAGTACACCACCGGAATGCTGCGGATCGATCCCGATCATGAGTGGATGCCCAGGGTGTATCCCGGCAACGCGCAGACCAGTGACACCTGGGGGGTGGCGGCGGCGCGTGACGAGGCGGTCTCGGCCAGTCTGCGGGGCTGCCCGGACACGGGACTGTGGCAGCCGCCGCCGGTCTGAACCCCGCGCGGTGCCCTGAACCAGCCGAGTGGAGGGAGTCAGCGGATGACAGACATGGCCCGGCGTCACGCCGGAGGCCGGCCGGTCGCCATGGTGACCGGGGGTGCCAGCGGAATCGGCCGCGCCGTGGTGGAGGACCTGGCGGCACACGGCTACCGGGTCGTGGTGCTCGACCTCGCCGTCCCCCAGGGCCCCGCCCGTGACCACGTGCGGTGGGTCAGCGGCGACGTACGCGATCCCGGCGCGCACGACGAGGCGGTGCGGACCGCGCTGTCGGTCTTCGGCGGGCTTGACCTGTTCATCGGCAACGCCGGTATCCACGATGGCGGCATCGGGGTGCGTGAACTCTCCGGCGCGGCGCTCGCCGAGATGGCCCGGCACGTCCTCGATGTCGACGTGGTCGGCTATCTGCTGGGGGCGCGGGCCACCGCCGGAGCGCTCGCCGAGCGGGCGGGCTCGATGGTCTTCACCCTGTCCGACGCGTCCTACCTGGTCCGGGGCAATGGTGCCGGCATCGCGTACACCGCCGCCAAGCATGCCGCGCTGGGGGTGGTGCGTCACCTGGCCGCCGACCTGGCACCCGCCGTCCGGGTCAATGCCGTCGCCCCGGGCGGGATCGTGACCGCGCTGCGCACCGCCAGGGGCGCGCCGGTGTTCGCCGCCGCCCAGGAGGTGGCCGCCGTGGTACGGGAGTTCAATCCCCTGGGCGTGGTCCTGCGCGCTGAGGAGGTCGCTCCCCTCTACCGGTTCCTGGCCTCCCCCGCGGCCGCCGGGATCACCGGCGAGGTGCTGCGGCCCGACGGGGGCCTGTCGGTGCGCTAGGCCCCTTCTTTCGGATCGTGCTGGGCTCGCGTGCCTCCCCCGGCTACCGCTGGGGGTGCCCCCAGCCACCGCACCTCGCCATGCTGTCGTCGGTCGCCAACGGCCCCCTGGGCCTAGCGGCCCGGGAGGTACCCCCACCCCTGGGCCTAGCGGCCCGGGAGGTACCCCCACCCCTGGGGGTCGCGGCCCAGGAGGCTCCCGCACCCCTGGGGGTCGCGGCCCAGGAGGCTCCCGCACCCCTGGGGGTCGCGGCCCGGGAGGTTCCCGCACCGCAGTGACTCCCTCCTCCGCCTTGCGATGCGTCCCCACGGCCCTGGCGGGCCTGGCGGGCCTGGGGAGGCCCCATGCACCAGACCCCGCTCCCTGGCCCAGCCTGATCCAAGAGAAACGGCCTAGGGCGGGACCGCGGCCGGGAACGCGGCTCACCCGGTCACCACCACCTCCAGCAGATACGGGCCCTCAGCCGTCAGCGCGGTCCGCAGGGCCGGCCTGAGCGCGGCGGGATCGGTGACGCGGGCGCTCGCGCATCCCTGGGCCGCCGCGAGCGCCGCGAAGTCCAGCCCGCCGAGGGTCGTACCCACCGTCGTGGCCATGCCGAACCGCTGGGCGAAGCCGTCCACCGTGGCGTATCTGCCGTTGTTCACCACGATCACCGTGAGCCCCGTGCGCGCCTGTGCGGCGGACCACAGTGCCTGGACCGCGTACATCATCGAACCGTCGCCGATGACGGCGACCACCCGGGTGTCGGGGCGGGCCAGCGCCACGCCCACGGCCGCGGGCAGCCCGAACCCCAGTGCGCCGCTCGCGGTGGTGTGAAAGCTTCCGGGGCCCGGGTTGGGCAGGTACTCGCACATCGCCGGCCGGGTTCCCGGTGCCTCCTCCACCACCACGCACCGGGCGGGGCGTTCGCGGGCGAGCGTGTGGATCAGGTGTGCCTGGGTGATGCCGTGCGCGGCGGGCTCCGGTGGCCCGGGGCGGCGGCGGGCGGGGGGAGCGGGGCGCGGAAGCGCGGGTGGGGAGCCGCCCAGTGCCCGCAGCGCGGGTGCCAGGCTGGTGAGGACCGCCGTGCCGGCGGGGCACCACGACGCCTGGTCCGGGTCGTCGGTGAGCAGGTAGAGCTCCGCCTCGGGGGGCAGGCACGGTCCTGTTCCCGCCACGTGATAGGTGAAGACGGGCGCCCCCGCGGATATCACCAGGTCGCTTCCCGTCAGCGCGTGGACGATGTCCTCCCGTACGGGGGGAAGGAAGCCCGCGAAGAGGGGGTGCCACTCGGGGAAGGCGCAGCGGTGGGAGAGGGGTTCGGCCCATACGCGGGCGCGGTGTTCCTCGGCGAGGGTGACGAGTTCGGGTACGGCGCCTTCGCGGTCGACGCCGGCGCCCGCGATCAGTACGGGTGTGTGCGCGGCGGTCAGTGCCTGGCGTACCTGGGTGAGCAGGGCCGGGTCGGCGGCGATGGCCGTGCTGGTGCGGGTGGTGGCGGCGGGTTCGGCGGGGCGGTCCCAGTCGTCGCTCGGCACCGACACCAGGACCGGTCCGGCCGGTGGGGCCGTCGCCAGGCGCAGTGCCCTGGCGATGGCCTGGGGCACGTCCTGGGCGCGGGCGGGTTCCCGGCCGCGTTTGACGTAGGGCCGCGGGAGGGTCGCCGGGTCCTCCGACAGGAGGTAGGGGTGACCCTCCAGCAGGGAGCGTGCTTGCTGGCCCGCGATGACCACCAGGGGGGTCCGGTTGCGGTGGGCGGTGAACAGGGCGCCCATCGCGTGTCCGACTCCGGCCGCCGAGTGCAGGTTGACCAGCGCGGGGCGGCGGGTGGCCTGGGCGTAGCCGTCCGCCATGGCCACCACCACCGATTCCTGGAGTCCGAGGATGTAGCGGAAGTCGTCGGGGAAGTCGCGCAGCATGGGGAGTTCCAGCGATCCCGGGTTGCCGAACAGGGTGGTCATGCCTTCGGCGCGCAGCAGGGTGAACACCGCTTCGCGTACCGTGGGGCTCTGGTGGGGTCGCGTCACCGCAGTCCGCCTTCCGCGGGTATGCCCGCCGCTCTCAGTGCGGCGTGGATGCGTGTGGGGGTGAGGGGGAGTGTGGTCAGGGTGTGGGCGATCTCGGGGACGGCGGCGGCGACCGCGCCGGCGATCACGGCGGGCGGCAGGATGGCGCCGCCTTCGCCCAGTCCCTTGAATCCGCCGGGGATGACCGGGCTGGGGGTGCACAGGTGTTCCACCACCAGGTGCTCGGGGATGTCCTGGGCCGCGGGGATGGTGTAGTCGCGCAGTGTGGAGGGCTGGGGTGTGGTGCTGGTGGCGGCTTCCTCGGTCAGGGCCTGTCCCAGGCCCTGGGCGATGCCTCCGGTGATCTGTCCGTGGGCGATCAGCGGGTTGACCAGGACGCCGCTGTCGTGGACGGCCCAGTAGCCGGTGACTGTGACGCGGCCCGTGCCGAGGTCGACCAGGACTTCGGCGGCGTGGGCGCCGTAGGCGAAGGTGAGTTGGGGTGGGTCGAAGTCGACCGA
Source organism: Streptomyces sp. NPDC057638 (assembly GCF_042800315.1). Taxonomy (NCBI): domain Bacteria; kingdom Bacillati; phylum Actinomycetota; class Actinomycetes; order Kitasatosporales; family Streptomycetaceae; genus Streptomyces; species Streptomyces sp. NPDC057638. Next base: position 12,419 of record NZ_JBHVHF010000161.1, on the reverse strand, counting down.
TTCCTCCAGCCGGATCAGGTCGGTCGGGGAGGGTGCGCCCCATCCCCGGTAGGCGCGGTGGACGACGTCGCGCCAGGTGATCCAGGCGTCGTGGGGGGCGCGGAAGCCCGCTGTCGCCGAGGACGGGGCCGCTGTGGTGGTGTGCTGTTCCACGTCGGTGGCGTCCGCGCCCAGGAAGCGGGCGGCCAGGGTCCTCATCCTGTCGCTGAGTCTGCGGGCGGCGATCACCAGGGCGCCTCCGGCGAGCACCAGGGCCCGGCTGGCTTGTGCGGAGAGGTCGGAGTGGGGGGCGGTGTCGGTGTCGCCGAGTTCGACGCGTACCCAGTCGACGGGTACGCCGAGTTTGTCCGCCGCGATCTGGGCCAGGCTGGTCTCGATGCCCTGGCCCACCGCGGTCACTCCGGAGTAGACGGTGATGGTCGCGTCGTGGTTGATCCGCAGCCGGACTCCTTCCCAGCCGCTCCAGGCGATGCCGTACGCCTCCAGCAGTGCCGAGGGGGCGAATCCGGTGATTTCCACGGCGGCGGCCACGGCGGTGCCGCGGCGGATCCATGGCGGGTCGGGCGGGGGTGGGCGGCGGGCCAGTTCCCTGGCGCGGCGCAGGGCGGCGGGGTAGTCGCCGCTGTCGTAGGTGAGCCCGGTGTGGGTGGTGTGCGGCAGTTCCCGCGGCCCGATGAGGTTGGCGGCGCGCAGGTGCCCCGGGGGGATGCCGAGTTCGCGGGCGGCCTCGTCGATGAGGCGTTCGCGGACGAACGCCGCTTCCTGCATGCCGTAGCCGCGGTAGGCGCCCGTGGGGACGCGGGTGGTGTACACGCCGGTGACCGTGGCGGCCGCGGCGTCCGCGTGGTAGGGGCCCTGGAGGGTCAGTGCGCTCACCTGGGCCGGGCCGCTGCCCGCTTGTGTGGCGTACGCGCCGAGGTCGGCGAGGATGTCGGCGTCGAAGGCGAGGAACCGTCCCTCCTCGCTGACGGCGATGCGGGCGGTGGTCCGCTGGCCGCGTCCCTGGTAGGCGCAGGTGAGGTTCTCCTGGCGTGACTCCACCCACCGTACGGTGCCGGCGAGGGCCACGGCGGCCGCGCACACCATGGCCTCGTCGGGGTAGAGCAGGACCTTGCTGCCGAATGAGCCGCCCACGTCGCGTGCGATGACCCGGACCCGGTCCGCGCGCAGTCCCAGGACCGTGCAGAGGTCCTGGCGCATCGCGTGGGGCGACTGGCTGCTGGCGTGGACGGTCAGCATGCCGGTGCCCGCGTCGTAGGCGGCCAGCACTCCCCGTGGCTCCAGGGGGCAGTGGGCCACCCGGGGAAGGGTGAAGGTGCGTTCGATGACCGCCGCGGCGCGCGCGAACGCGGAGTCGATGTCCTCCTGGGGGGATCCGAAGCGGATCCGGCCGGCCTTGTTGCCGGGCGCGCCGGGAGCGATCTGGGGCGCGTGTTCGGCGAGGGCGTCGGTGATCGTGGTGAGCGGGGGCAGGGGGGTGAGGTCGAGCCGGACCGTCTGGGCCAGGTCCTCGGCCGCCGCGGGGGTGTCCGCGACGACGATGCCCAGGGGCTGTCCGGCGTAGCGGGCCGTGTGCAGGGCGAGGGGGATGCCTTCGGGTGGCTGTCCGGGCAGTCGCCAGACGGTGGGGATCGCCGTCGTGCGGGTGTGGAGGTCATCGGGTCCGAGGACGAGTGCGCAGCGCGGGTCGTCGCGGGCGGCGGACGCGTCGAAGCCGGTGATCTCGGCGTGGGCGAGCGGGCTGCGGACGATCGCGGCGTGCCGTTCCTGTCCCGGGTGCAGATCGGCGAGGAAGCGGCCGTCTCCGCGGACGAGGCGTTCGTGGTGGCGTGGTGGGAGGGGTTCGCCGATGGGGTGGTGTCCTGTCGTCACGAGCCGTCCCTCGTAGCGCCGGTGATCATGCGCACCGCGGCGCGGATTCCGCCGTAGCCGGTGCACCGGCAGAGGTGTCCGGCCAGGACGTGTTCCCCGGGGGTGCCGTGAGCGGCGGCGTGGGCGAGGCGGACCACCAGCCCGGGGGTGCAGAATCCGCACTGGAGGCCGTGTTTGTGGATCAGGGCGTGCTGGGCGGGGGTCAGGTCGGGGCCGTCCGCGACGCCTTCCACCGTGGTGATGTCGTGTCCGTCGGCCTGTACGGCGAGGAGCAGGCAGGAGCAGACCGGTTCTCCGTCGAGCAGGATCACGCAGGCGCCGCAGTCTCCGGTGCCGCACCCGATGTGGGTTCCGGTCAGCCGCAGGGCGGTGCGCAGGTGGTCGGCGAGGGTGGTGCGTGGTTCGGTGTTCTGGGTGTGGGTGACGCCGTTGACCGTCATCGTGACGCTCCGGGTGTTCACCGTGGGTCCTTTCCGGCCCAGGTGGCCAGGGTCCGGGTGAGCAGCACTCCGGCGACCTCGGCCTGGTACTCCCGCTCCCGTGTCCCGGCCGTGTGGACCGTCTCGTCGGTGAGCTGGGCCACCAGGCCCGGGTGTGGTCCCGTGGTGGTGCGTCCGGTCAGGAAGGATTCGACGCCGGGCAGGCGCAGGGGCGTGGGGCCGCACCCGGATGCCACGACCCGGGCCGCGGTGATGCGGCCGTCGCGGGTTTCCAGGGCCACGCAGACGCCGGAGACGGGGTAGCCGGTGGTGCCGCGGGTGCACAGTTCGCTGAACGCGTAGTGGAGGGTGCCGGGGCGGGGGAAGGCGATGTCGGTGACCACTTCGTCCGGTGCGCGGGCGGTGGTGGAGGGGCCGGTGATGAAGCGGGCCGCCGGGATGGACCGGGCGCCCCGGGTCGAGCGCAGTATCACGCGGGCTCCGGTGGCGACCGCGACGGCGGGCAGTTCGGCGCCGACGGCCGCGTGGCACAGCGAGCCGCCGAGGGTGGAGCGTGCCCGGATGTGCGGGTGGGCCACGAGCGTGGCGGCCCGGCGCAGGATCGGCAGGGCGGCTGCCAGTTCCTCGTCGCGCTCCAGGTCGCGCAGCCGGGTCATCGCGCCCACTGTGATCTCGTGGGGGCCGATCGCCGTCCTGGCCAGTTCGGTGATCCCGTTCAGGTCCACCACCGTGTCCGGGCGTATGTCGCGCCGGGTCAGCAGGGGTACCAGGCTCTGTCCTCCGGCCAGGGGGAGCGTCAGCCGTCCGGGGGCGGCCAGGGACCGCAGGGCGTCGTCCAGGTGTGTGGGTGCGTGGTAGTCGAAGGGGGTGGCCGTCATGCGGGCGCCCCTTCCTGGATGGCGGTGCGTACCAGTGCGGTGGCGAGGGCCGGGGTCAGGGCGCACAGGGCGTCGAGGGTGGTGGCGTCCAGGAGGGCGCGTTCCCCCGTGCGTTCGGATACCAGCAGGAGCCGGGTGCCGTTGCCGGTCGGGTGGAGCAGGACGGCGACGGACGCCGACTCGCAGGACACCCGGCACAGCAGGACGTCGTCCCCGGGGGCGGGTTCAGAAGACGACGGAGAGCTGTTCATGGGTGGCGACCTCCACGTCGAGCAGGACGCGCCTGCGCAGCAGCAGCCAGCGTCCGTCGCGCTCGCGGAGCAGGTCCTGGCGCGCGGCGCTGATGAGTACGGTGTGTTCGGCCCCTCGGTTGCTGGTGACCAGCAGGTTGGTGTCCGCGCGGACCACGTCGGTGGCGGTGGTGGCGAACACGCGGACTGTTCCGAGGAAGTGCCGTGTGGTGGTGACGGGCCGGTCCGACCATGCCTGGAGCAGCCCTGCGCGGCCGAATTTCAGCTCGAAGACCCGTTTGGTGGCGTCGAAGAGGACGGCGGAGGTGCTGTGGCGGGGCAGTGCGGGGTCTTCCCGCAGGAGTGGCACGGGGATCTCGTAGTGGAACGCGGGGTCGAGCATGTCGAGCCACAGGGGGTGTTCGCCCTCGTCGAGCGCGGCGCTCTCGTCGGCGAGGACCGTGGTGATCGCCGCGTCGAGGCCGGGAAGCCGTATGCCCCGGTCGGGGAAGGGGCCGTGGGTGAGGCCGGGCGGGGCGGGAGCGGGTGGCTGTGGGGTGTGGGGGGCTGATACCGCGGTCATGGCAGTTCCCCCATCAGGGTGGACCAGCGGTGGTAGAAGGCCCGCTGGTTGTGTTCGCTCAGGGTGGCGGTCTCGGCGTGGCCGGGGCCGGGGAAGCCGGGTACGGGGGTGCCCAGTCCGGCGCCGAGGCTGAGGTCGACGGGGCTTGAGCGGCCTGGTGTGGAGCGGGCGAGGGCGGCGTCGATGCGGGCGAAGTTCTCGAAGTCGTCCATCTCGAACAGGATTCCGCCCGCGGACTGGGTGCGGGCCTGGAAGCGGTAGGAACGGCGCTGCCATGCCGGGTCCATCGCGGTGGGGACGAGGGTCCAGTACAGGCATTCCGTCTCGCGGGCGCTGAGCGGCAGGTGTGCGCGGATGACGAGGTAGCGGGTGAGGGGATCGTCGTCGTGTCCTATGGCGCGGTCGTGCGCGACGCTGAGGAACGCGGTGTTGGGGAAGATGACTCCGTGGGCCACCTCGCAGTGGGAGGTGAACCGTACCTGTTCCGGGGACTGGGCCCGCGCCAGGTCGGTCCACCGCCGCGGCGGGTAGCCGGGGAAGCGGGGGGCGGTCAGGTCCCGGTCGTCGAGGCGGGAGCCGCGCGGCAGGGCGTAGGCCGCGCGGACGGCGTGTCCGTGCGGGGTGGCGATGTTGACGGCGATCAGGTCGGTTCCGGCGCGGCCCCGGGTTCCGTCGGCCAGGGTGTCGCCGTAGATCCCCTGGTCGAGGGCGATGTGGTGGGTGGTCCGCATGTGGTAGCCGTCGCCGGCGAAGTTGTCCGTGGGGATCTTCCAGTTCCCGCGGGTGCGTACCCGCTGGGGTGGGCCGCAGACCTCCCAGGTTCCCGCTCCGCAGTCGAGCAGGGCGTCGAGGTACCAGGCGATGTCGCCGAGGTACTCCTCCAGGTCGGGTGCCTGGGGGTCCCAGGTGGCGAAGAGGAATCCCCTGCGGCACACCACCCGGGCCCTGGGCAGCCCGTACCGTGCGCGGTCGAAGGCGGGCGGGTAGCCGGAGCGGCGGGCGGGCACGCCGATGAGCCTGCCGTCGTTGGCGAAGGTCCATCCGTGGTAACTGCAGCGCAGATGTGCGGTGTTGCCCAGGCTCGCCCGGCACAGCCGGGTGCCCCGGTGTGTACAGGAGTTATGCAGCGCGTGGACGTCGCCGTCCTCGCCGCGGATGACGACGACTTCATCGCGGCCGAGCATGCGTACGACGTAGTCGCCTGGTTCCCGCACTTCCCCGGAGAATCCGAGGAGTTGCCAGGAGGGCTGGAAAACACGATCCCACTCGATATCGAGAATACTTTCGTCAATGAATGCGCGGCGATCGATTGTGCGCGCTAAGCCATCGACTCCTAACGGCATAGATCCCTCCTTGAGGGAAAATCCACGACGGGGCGAGCGCCCTTGCGCATGCCCTGGCCACTGCGGACACCGAGATCACAGGAACAGGATGGCGACACGAGCGGGCGTGAACGCGGGGTCCCGCCAGGCGACCCGCGCCGCAACAGCGCTCTCGGACCAGGAACGGGGCCCCGCCAGGCCACGGCGTTCCGTTCGCCGGTATCAGCCCTGCTGGTGCGCCACACGCGTGGTACGCACCGGGTCTCACCGGCTGACAGGGGCCCCACGCTAGTTGTGGCAACTGCCAGACGCAAGGGCGCGATCACCGGAAGCGGATGGCGCGCTCGGTGCGCTCACCGCGTGGCGCTGTCCCGTGGTCGGATCGTTTTCGCAGGTCAGCGTTGTGATGCTAGGGCCGTTGAGTGAGGTCGTGGTCCATCGCTGGGGCTATCCGGACTCGCCGTGGTGTACCGGGTTGCGCGGTCCGTGCGGCCGGGGACGGCTCCGGTGGGCCGGCGGGGTCCGGCGGTGGGTCCTGGCGGGGGCCAGGGGGCGGACGGTGAGCGGACCGGCGTGAAAGGACCACCTTCGCCGGAGGTATCCGGCCACTGTCCGCTCCGGCGGGTACCGCGCCGGGCGCCGTGGGCGGCGGGCCCCCGGCGGCCCCTCCGGCGTGTCGGGACGGCATCCGTGCCCGCCGGCCGGTGCCGCGCGGGGGAATCGTCCCCGGGCGCTTCCAGGCTGACCGAAAAGCGGTTGAGTGAGCCCCTGAATTTCCGCCTGCATTCCGTGAGACGGGGCAGTTCATCTTGATGAAACATCACGACCGCCCGTAAGGTGGCCACTACAGTCACTCATCTCCCTGCCGTCACTACCGTTGTTCGGCATCCTCTGGCCTCTCCCCTACCCCTAGGGAGTCCCTTCCTCATGTCACTGGACCTCTTATCCGTCGACGACTTCTCGCATAACCAGTTCCAGTACATCGAAGACCCTTTCTCCTTCTACGCGCTGATGCGCGAGCGCAGTCCGGCCCATCTCTCCGGCAAGATCTTCGGCGGCACCTGGCTGATGTTCCGGTACGCCGACTGCGCGCGGCTGATGCAGGACGAACGGCTGTCCAACGCGCGCTCGGCGGTCCCGCTGCGCTTCCTGCCGCCCGAGCAGCGCGAAGAGTTCGCGGACATGCTCGACATCTACCGGCGCTGGCTGGCCTTCCATGACGGCAAGGAGCACACCCGCAACCGCCGCCAGGCCAACCGGGGCTATGTGCCCTTCACCGACGAGCATCTCGAACCGCGCATCCAGGGCCTGGTCGACGGGCTCCTCGACCAGGTCGACCCGGACGGGTTCGACCTGATATCGGAGTTCGCCTTCCCCCTGCCCGCGATGGTGATCGCGGATGTGCTCGGCGTCCCGGTCGACGCGCACGCCGACCTCAACCGGTGGACCGACGACATCGCGCACCTCTTCGGCTCGACCTCGGTCACGGTGGACCATCTGCGCCGGACCAGGGAGAGCACCCTGCAGCTGGCCGACTTCCTGGCGTCCGAGGGCAACGCCCGCCGCTCCCGTGCCCAGGGCGGACTCCTGCACCACCTGCGGGAGATCGAGGTGCGCGGGCAGCGCTTCTCCGAACGGGACGTGATCGCACAGGCGGCGCTGCTGCTGTTCGCGGGCGTGGCCTCGATCCGGTACCTCATCGGCAACAGCGTGCACGCCCTCGCCTCCGTCCCCACCGCCGAACGGGACCTGCTGCTGCACCCGGCCACCGTGGGACCGGCCGTCGAAGAACTCCTGCGCATGTGCACGCCCGTCTCCTTCGTCGGACGGATCGCCGGCGACGACTTCGAGTACACCGCCTCCGACGGAACCCGCGTCCCGCTGCGCAAGGGACAGCCCCTGCTGCTCTACGTGGCCTCGGCGAACCGGGATCCCGAGGTCTTCGACCGCCCGGACGAGCTGGTGCTGGACCGGCCGCTGCCCAACCGCCACCTCACCTTCGGCATCGGCAGGCACCTGTGCTTCGGTGACCCGCTCGTACGCCAGACGACCCGGATCGCGCTCAGCTCGCTGTACCGCAGGTGGCCGACGCTGCACATGCCGCCGCAGGAGGCCAACTGGAACAACAACCTCGGCTTCCACGGCTTCACCTCACTGCGCGTCACCCGCGGCGCCTGACCCCCGGACCGGCCGAGCCACCAGGAGAGCACAGCATGGCAGTACCCGTCCTCCACAACGTCATCAACGGTGAGCGGGCCGAGGCGGCCGCGGACACCGAGTACAGCGACGTGCTCGATCCGTGTACCGGGGAGAGCCGTCTGCGTGCCCCGTGTACCGGCGCCGGGGACGTCGACCGCGCCCTGCGCGCGGCGTCCTCGGCCTTTGGCGCCTGGTCGCGGACCACACCCGGCGAGCGCCAGTCCGTGTTGCTGGCCCTGGCCGACGCCGTCGCCGCACGGGCCGCCGAGTTCACCGAGGCCGAGCTCCGCGACACCGGAAGCCGGGCCGCGGCGGGCGAGATGGGCGTCATCGTCGACGAACTGCGCTTCTTCGCGGGCGCGGCCCGGCTGCTCGACGGGGTGGCGGCCGGGGAGTACGCCCCGGAGCACACCTCCTACACCCGCCGTGAGCCCGTGGGGGTGTGCGCGCAGCTCGCGCCGTGGAACTTCCCGCTGCTGATGGCGGTGCTGAAGTCGGCCCCGGCCATCGCCGCGGGCAACACGGTCGTGCTCAAGCCCGCGCAGACCACCCCCTCCTCCGCGCTGCTGCTGGCCGACACCGCCGCGCGGATCCTGCCCCCCGGAGTCCTCAACGTGGTGTGCGGCCCTCCCGCCACGGGGCGGCTCATGGTCGAGCACCCGCTGCCCGCCCTGGTGTCGCTGACCGGGTCGGTCGCGGCCGGAGTGGATGTGGCCACCCGCGCCGCCGCCACGCTCAAACGCACCCACCTGGAGCTGGGCGGGAAGACACCCGTGGTGGTCTGCGCCGACGCCGACCTCCCCGAGGCCGCGCGGACCATCGTCGCCGGGGCGACCGCCAACGCGGGTCAGGACTGCACGGCGGCCAGCCGGGTCCTCGTGGCCGACGCGGTGCACGACCGGCTGGTGGAGGAACTCGTAGCGCAGGCGTCGGCGCTGCGTCCCGGCCCGCCGTCGGACGTGGGCAGCGCCTACGGGCCGCTGAACAACCCCGAACACCTGGCGCGCGTCCAGGGGCACATCGACGCGCTGCCGCCGCACGCGCGGGTGGCCACCGGTGGTACACGCGTCGGCGACCAGGGCTTCTTCTTCGCTCCCACCGTGATCACCGGGGTACGCGAGGACGATGACATCACCCGCACGGAGATCTTCGGCCCGGTGATCACCGTGGAGCGGTGCGCCGACGAGCAGGACGCCCTGCGCCGGGCCAACTCCTCCCGGTACGGCCTGGCTTCGGCGGTGTGGACGTCCGACCATCGCAGGGCGATGCGGCTGTCGCGGGACCTGGACTACGGAACCGTCTGGGTCAACACGCACCTGCAGTTCCCCTCGGAGCTCCCCCACGGCGGATTCCGCCAGTCCGGCCACGGCAAGGATCTCTCACGGTACGGTTTCGAGACGTACACACGGATCAAGCACGTGACACACCGTCTGTAGCGTCCGGCGCGCGCCGCACGGAGCACCGAGGGCGGCGGTCACCGCGCCGGGCCGGGCTTCTGACTCCCGGTCGGCCACAGAGCTTCGCGGGGTAAGGAGATCGTGGAACGTTCCCCCGGCGTCTTCGCGCCGAAGTGGCGGCTCACCAGCATCGGTATCGCCATCGCCATCAGTCTTTTCGCGTTCGAGGGGATCGCGGTCGCCACCGCGATGCCCTCGGCCGTCCGTGACCTCGACGGGCTCGCCTTCTTCGGCTGGCCCTACAGCGCCTTCCTGGTCATGAACCTGGTGGGGCTCGGCGTGGCGGGCCAGTGGTGCGACCGGGTCGGTCCGCGCAGACCGCTGCTCACCGGCATCGCCGTGTTCACCGCCGGACTGCTGCTGGCGGGATCGGCGGGACACATGGCGGTGTTCGTCCTCGGCAGGGGCGCGCAGGGCATCGGCGTCGGACTGGCGTCGATCGCGGTCTTCCAGATCGTGGCCACCGCCTACCCGGCCCCGCTGCGTCCCCGGGCGCTGGCCATCATCTCCACGGCCTACGTCCTGCCGGCCCTGGTCGGCCCGGTCATCTCGGGCACGATCACCGCGCAGGTCGGGTGGCGCTGGGTCTTCCTCGGACTGGTGCCGCTGGTGGTGGTCGGCGCACTGACACTGATGCCCGCCCTGCGCACCGCCACGGCACCGGGGCGAATCGCGGCGAACGGATCGCGCAAGCCGCTGTTCGCGCTGCTCGCCGGGGCCGGGGTCGTCGCGCTCCAGGCGGGCGGCAACGCCGTCGTCGCCCAGCGGATCCCGCTGGCCACAGCCCTGGTGGCCGTGGGTCTGGCGGCGCTGGTGGCCGGTCTGCGGGAGCTGCTGCCGCGGGGGTCGACGGTCCTGCGCCGGGGCGTTCCCGCCGTGGTGAGTGTCCGCGGCCTGCTGGCGGGAGCGTTCTACGCGGTGGAGTCCGTGGTACCGCTGACGCTGGTCACCCTCCATGGTTTCGGGGCCGTCGCCTCGGGCCTGCCCCTGCTGGCCGGGGCACTGGGCTGGTGGGCGGGGGCGCAGGCACAGGGCCGGATCACCACGGTGGCGCGGCCCGTGCTGCTGCGGTGGGGCCTGGCCGCCCTGGCGTTCTGCTTCGCGGGCATGGCCGCCCTGTCCCTGCCGGGGGCACCGGGGTGGCCGGTGTATCTGCTGTGGATCGTGGGGGGACTGGGCATGGGTGTGTGCGTGCCGACCACGGGCGTGCTCGTCCTGGACCAGTCCGCGGCCGATGAGACGGGAACGAACTCGTCGGCCCTGCAGATCAGTGATGTGACCGCGGCGGGACTGGGCACCAGCGGTGCCGGGGTGCTCGTGGGCGCCACCGCGGCCGGAAGCCTGGCGTTCGGCACCGGGATGACGGTGCTGGGCCTGATCGCCGCGGCGGTCTGTGCCGCCGCGGCGCTGGGCGCCTCACGCACGACCGGTGCTCAGGAGGCACGCGCCACGGTGAGCTGATCCCCCCCCCGTCCGCGAGCCGTCCGTATGACCTGGCGCATCCCGCTCGTCGGCCGCTAGCATGATTCGCATGTCAACTCCGCGAGTTTCCTAGCGACCTCACCGCTTTTCGGGGACAGGTCTGCCATAAGGAACTCACGGAGAGTCATCATTGTTTACCGTAAGCAAGGCCGACGTGCGTGTCGGCGCGCGTCTGCTGCTGTCGGACGTCACCTTCCGCATCGCCCCCGGTGACCGGGTCGCCCTCGTCGGGCGCAACGGCACGGGCAAGACCACACTGATGCGCACCATGGCGGGCGAACTGCGGCCCGCCGGCGGGAGCGTCGACGCGAAGGGACCCGTCGGCTATCTCGCGCAGGACCCCCGGGGTGCCGACCAGGGCCAGACGGTCACCGACCGGGTCCTGGCGGCCCGGGGGCTCGACCGGGTCACCGCCGCGCTGCGCGCCGCCGAGAACGCCATGGCCGAGGCCGGCTCCGATGAGGAGCGGGACCGCGCGATGCGCGCCTACACCCGGGCGCAGGACGCCTTCGACGCGCGCGGGGGCTATGCGGCCGAGGCCCTCGCCGCCCAGGTGACCGCGGGTGTCGGGCTGCCCAACCGGGTGCTGTCCCAGCGGCTGGGCGAACTGTCCGGCGGCCAGCGCAGGCGGGTCGAACTGGCCCGTATCCTCTTCGCCGAGCAGGACACCCTGCTGCTCGACGAGCCGACCAACCACCTGGACAGCGACTCCATCGCCTGGCTGCGCGACTTCCTGGCGCGATTCCCCGGCGGGCTGATGATGATCAGTCACGACACCGATCTCATCGGCGCCGTAGCCAACCGGGTCTTCCATCTCGACGGCAACAGGGCCGCGATCGACATCTACAACACCGGCTGGAACCGGTATCTGCTGGACCGTCAGACCGCTGAGCGCAGAAGGACCAGGGAACGCGCCAACGCCGAACGCAAGGCGGCGGCGCTGCGCGCGCAGGCGGAGAAGATCCGTTCCCACGTCGCCACGGCGGTGGCCGCGCGGAACATGGTCCGCCGCGCCGACACCCTGCTGCGGGAGGCGGAGCCGGTCCGCAGGACGGAGCGCGTGGCGCGGGTGCGGCTGCCCACTCCCGAGCCCTGCGGGCGCATCCCGCTGGCGGCGGCCGGCCTGGCCAAGTCGTACGGGGACCACACGGTCTTCGACGGCATCGACCTGGCCGTCGACCGGGGCAGCCGGCTGGTCGTGCTGGGCCTCAACGGCGCGGGGAAGACCACGCTCCTGCGGGTGCTGGCGGGCGAGCAGCGGCCCGACCGGGGGCGGGTGGTGTCCGGGCACAACCTGCGCCTGGGGTACTTCGCCCAGGAGCACGACACGCTCGACCCGCACGCGAGCGTGTTCGCGTCCCTGGCCTCCGCGGCCCCGCAGCTGACCCACGGTGAGGTACGGCGGGTGCTGGGCGCGTTCCTGTTCCGGGGTGACGACGCCGACAAGCCCACCGGTGTGCTCTCCGGTGGCGAGAAGACCCGGCTGGCGCTGGCGTGCCTGGTGCACTCCGGTGCCAATGTGCTGCTGCTCGACGAACCCACCAACAATCTCGACCCGCTCTCCCGCGACGAGGTCCTCGCCGCGGTCGGCGACTACCCCGGCGCGGTCGTCATGGTCACCCATGACCGCGGGGCGGTGGAGGCCCTGCGCCCGGACCGGGTCCTCATCCTCCCCGACGGAAGCGAGGACCTGTGGAGCGAGGAGCACGCCGACCTCGTCGCTCTCGCCTGACGCCGCCGCCCGGACCCGCGGGTGACCGCGCGGCGGCGGACCGCGCGCGTCCGGGCGGATCTTTCTTCCCGGCTTCCCGAAGGAGGGCTGTATGAGGACCCGGTACGGCGATCCGACGCTGGTGCCGGGTCAGGCGCGCCCGGAGCGCGGGCCGGGCGCGGCCCCCGTCCACGGGGCGGCGCCGTCCTGGCGCGCGGCCGCCGCCCCGCGCCCCCGCACCTGTC
>NZ_JBHVHF010000160.1:0-18382 GCF_042800315.1 Streptomyces sp. NPDC057638 | reverse complement strand
CGCCCCTTCCGTACGTCCGCGCCCACCCCTCTCGTACGTCCGCGCCCGGCCCTCTCGTACGGTCCGGGGTCGGCCCTCTCGTACCGTCTTCGTACGCGAGGGGTCGCGCTCCGGGCCGTACGGCGGCGGGCGGCGCGGTCAGGCGCCCTGGGGGGTGTCCGGGTGGATCTGGATGTGGTCGGGTTCCAGCTCCAGCAGGACGCGGTCGCGCATGCCCAGGGCCCCGGTGTACTCGGCGGGGAGCTGGAGCCGCCCGGCCCGGTCGAGCATCGCGTACTCGCGGGCCACCACGGACTCCTGGCCGGTCGCCGTGTCCACCTCCGTATGGCGCAGGATCTCCGTCGCCGTACGGCCGTCACGGATCGCGACCGTGCGGCGGACCTCGTCGGCGACCGCCTGGTCATGGGTGACGATCACGATCGTCGTGCCCAGCTCCTCGTTGGCGCGGCGGAAGGCGGCGAAGATCTGCTCGCCGGTCTGGGAGTCCAGCTCACCGGTGGGTTCGTCGGCGAGCAGGACGGAGGGTTCGTTGGCGAGGGCGACGGCGATGGCCACCCGCTGCTGCTGGCCGCCGGACATCTGGTCGGGGCGGCGGTCCCGGCAGTCGGCGACGTCCAGCAGGGCGAGCAGGTGCTCGGCGCGTTCGGCGCGGGCCCGGCGGCCCCGGCGGGAGCGGGCGAGCTGCATCGGCAGCGCCACGTTCTGGACGGCGCTCAGATAGGGCAGCAGATTGCGCGCGGTCTGCTGCCAGACGAAGCCGACGACCTCGCGCCGGTAGCGCAGCCGCTCCTTCGCGGTCATGGCGAGCAGGTCGCAGCCCGCGACCCGGGCGGCCCCGGCGGTGGGTTCGTCCAGTCCGGCGAGGATGTTCATCAGGGTCGACTTGCCGCTGCCGGAGGCGCCGACCAGGGCCATCAGCTCGCCTTGGCGGACCAGCAGGTCCAGGCCCTGGAGCGCCTGGACCTCGACCCCGTCTGTGGCGAAGATCCGGACCAGCCGGTCACAGGTGATCAGGGCGTCATGGCCGTAGCCGGGTCCCTCGCGGCGGGCCGTCGCCCGGTCTTCCAGCTCTTGGAGCGTGGCGGACTCGGTCATCGCGTCTCTCCTGCTCTGGGCGTCGTCGCGGGGCGGGTGTGGTCGGGGGTGGCGGGCCGGGGCGTCATCGCGCGTCCCCCGCCCTGAGTTCCGGGCCGGGGCGTCGTCGCCCGTCCAGCGCCCCGAGTTCCGTGGCGGGCGTCGTCGCACGCCCGCCGCCCCGGGTTCCGTGGCGCGGCGTCATCGCGCGTCCCCCGCCCTGAGTTCCGTGGTGGCGCGGCGGCGGGTGCTCAGCCAGGCCTGTGCCGTGGCCACCCCGGCGGCCACCGCCAGCACGGTCAGCGCGGGCACCAGCAGACTGGCCGGGTCGGCGCGCAGGGTGACCGGGAGGCCGTCCTGGTCGCCGAGGGCGAGCCGGGTGAGGTCGAGGCCGGGCGCGAGCAGCCCGATCGTGGCCCAGCCGACCAAGGCGCCGCCGCCCGCCGCGAGCAGCGCGCCGGGCAGGCTCTCCAGGACCAGCAGACCACGGCCCTGGCGGCGGGTGAGGCCCATGGTGCGCAACCGGGCCAGCAGGGCGGCCCGTTCGGGTGCCGCGCGCAGCAGGGAGAGCAGCAGGGCCAGGACGGCGTATCCGGCGCCCGCGAGGACGGCGGCGGTGTACATCCGCTCGGCGCCGTCGGGGACGGGGGACGAGCGGTACGCGGCGCGTTCGGCGGAGCGCACCCGTACGTCGGCGTAGCCGGGGGCGAGCTTGTCCAGCGCGGCCGGGGACACCTCGCCGCCGGAGACCAGCAGGGTGGTCGGGGGCCTGCCGCCGGTCAGCGCGGAGCCGTCGACGATGAGGAACTCACCGCTGGGGACGGCGGGGGTGGTGGCGCGTACGGCGGCGACCTTCACCGTCAGCGCGCCGTCGTAGTAGCTGATCTGCCGGGGGCCGTCACCGAGCCGGGCGGCGACCTTCGGGGAGACGACCACGGGCAGCGGGCCCGTGCCCCGGCGGAGCGTGCGGTCGGGGAAGGCGCCGAGGCCGGTGTCGCGGGTGAGCCGGGCGTAGGCGGTGGGGTCGGTGGCGACCAGGGTGACGATCTCGGTGTCGGTGTCCTGGAGGTTGAGGTCGGCCTCGCGGCGGGCGGTCACCACCGCCCGTACGCCCGGGGTCTGGCGGACCCGGTCGGCGAGGGCGGCGGGGAGTCCGGACTCGGCCTCGATCCGGGCGTCGGCGCCGACGGTGTGCAGCGCGGCGCGGTCCCGGGCGTCGGCGACCCCGGCGAGCACCGAGCCGCCGAACCCGGCCGTCACCAGCGCCACCAGCAGGGCGAGCAGCGGCAGCGCCGCCGTGGCGGGGGCCCGGCCCGCGCGGGCCAGCGCGAGGAAGCCGACGGCTCCGCGCCGCCGGGCCATGGGGTGGGCGGCGAGCCGCAGGGGCAGCGGATAGAGCCGTACGAGAACGAGCGCGGCGACCACACCGACCAGGACGGGCGCGGCACCGGCCAGCGCCCCCGAGCCGTCCTCGCCCGTGCCCGACCGGCGCAGGGCGGCGACGGCGGCGACGGCGAGGACCAGCAGGGTCAGTTCGGCGACCGTCCGGCGGCGCGAGGGCCGGGCCCCGGTGGCGTCCTGGCGCTCGGCGTGCAGGGCGGTGGAGCGGTGGCGCAGCAGGGCACCCACGGGCAGCGCGGCGCAGCCGATGAGGGCGACCGCGCCCGCGGCGAGCAGGGCGGGCAGGTCCCGTCCCTCGGGTACGAGGGTGAGGGCGAGCGCGCAGCCGAGGACGGCGGCGGGCAGCACGGGGACGGCGGTCTCCGCGAGCAGCCGTCCGGCGATGCCGCGCAGGGAGCCGCCGCGGGCCCGCAGCAGGGTGAGTTCGGCGTGCCGGCGGGCGGCGGTGAGCTGGGCGGCCATCAGCAGGACGACGGCCGCGACGGTGCCGACACCGAAGGCGGCGACGGCGACGACCGGGGTGACGGCCGCGTTCAGCTCCTCGTACTCGGCGAGGAGGTCGTCGAGTTCGGTCTCGGCGTCGGCGCCGGGCGCGAGGGTGGTCCGCAGGGTGGTCAGGGCGGGGCCCGCCTCGATGGCGGCGACCGCGGCGCGGGTGTCGTCGAGCCGGGACACGTCGAGCGGGGCGGGGTCGAGGGCGATCCGCCAGTAGGGCTCGATCTCGTCGGCGACCGTCGGCAGCAGCGGCGCGGCCTCCGGCGGGAGCAGCAGGGCGCCGTGCCAGTAGGGCTCGGGCGGTGTCGACTGGTTGTAGGTGATCGAGGGGGACCGCAGCAGCGGTTCCACGTTCCAGTACGGCCGGTCCGGCCCGATGGGACGGAGCTGCCCGGTGACGCGGACGACGAGCGGCGGCTGGTTGACGCGGGGGAGGTGGATCCGGGCGCCGACGGCGATGTTGAGCTTCGTCGCGGTCTCGGCGGTGACGGCGGCCTCGACCTCGTGCGGGTTCGCCCTGGCCCCGGTCGGTATCCGTCCGGCGGTGACCGTCGCGTGCCGGAAGGTGTCGGCGGCGGCGCTGAGGGTGAACTGGGGCCGCCCGCCGGGGAGTTCGGCGAGGAAGGTGTCGGTGGCGGGCACGGGCCGTACGGTCCGCACCCCGGCCGAGGAGTGCCGGGTGTCGGCGCGCAGCGGCGCGGGCAGGGCGGCCAGCACCTGGCCGAGACCCCGCCGCATCCGTTCGGGGCCCAGCCCCTGAGCGGCGCCACCGGCGTCGGCTACGGAGATCTCGGTGTCGGTGACCGTCACCCCGCTGCGCGCGGGCGGCGCGGTGCTGATGGCGTGCCGCAGGCCCTCGCTCTCGTACGAGTGGACCGCGCGCGGGAAGGCGGCGGCGAGGAACGCGGTGACGAGGACGAGCGCGGCGAGGGCGAGCGCCTGGCCGGGGGCGACCCGCAGCCGGGTGCGGACCCAGGGCGCGAGGGCCCGGCGGGGGCGCGCCGTCGTGGCGGGGCCGCCGGGGGTGGGCGCGGCACCGGCGGCGGTGGCGTCGGACCGGCGCGGTGGGGTGGTGGTCACAGCGCGCACCCCCGGGGCTGGCACCTGGGTGGGCGGGCGAACGTCATCGGGGCTCTCGGGACTGGCATGGTCACTCCGTTCCCTGGGTGCGCAGGACCGCCGCCGTCTCGCCCCGGCGCAGCGCCAGGGCCGCGACGATCGCGACCGGCACGGCGGCGACCGCCGCCAGCAGCAGGGCGACATCGGTGAGCGGCAGTTCCACCAGGACGGTGGGGACGGGCTGGGTGGCCTGGCCGGTGAGGACCACCAGCGGGACGACCGCGCGGGTCAGGACCGTACCGAGGCCGAGACCGATCAGCAGCGCCAGGGAGATCAGCAGGGACTGCTCCACGGCGAGCAGCCGGGCGAGCTGGCGGCGGGGCGCGCCGAGGGCGCGCAGCACGGCGAACTCCCGGGTACGGGCCCGCAGCGCGCCCGCCGTGGCGACCGCGAAGCCGACGGCGGCGAGGGCGGCGGCGACCGCCGTCACGGCGAGGAGCGCGGACTGCGGCCCGGCGCCGATGGGGTCGTCGTGGAGGGCGGCGGCGATCTCGTCCCGGGACTGGATCTGCCCGGGGTCGATCTCGGCGCGGGCCCGCAGGGCGGCGGTGACCTCGGCGGCGGCGCCCGGCTCGGTCAGCAGCCACCACTCGGTGGGCGCGAAGGAGGCGTCGGGGCGGGCCGCGAGGGCCTGGTTGGCGGCCCGCAGATCGACCAGGAGCGCGCCGCCGTCGCCGGGACCGGGGCCCGCGCCGGGCGCGGCCGGTTCGGGTCCGGTGGTGGGCAGCGCGCGCAGCACGCCCGTCACGCGCACTCGCAGGGGGCCGCCGGGCATGGGGATGTCGAGGGTGGAGCCGACCTTCGCGGCCGTGGACTCCAGATAGCGCTCGGTCGCCAGCGCGGCGGGCACCGGGGGCGCGCCCCGGTCGGCGACCACGCGCAGGGTGGTGATCCGCTGGCTGCCCCAGCCGACGTCGGAGCCCGCCCTGCCCTGGTGGTAGTCGATGGTGAGCGGGGCACCGGAGCCGCCGCGGACGGCGGAGACGGCGGGCTCGCGCTCGCTCGGGTCGGCGGGCGGCACGCTGGCCGCGATGGTGGCGCGCCAGCGCGCGGCGGGGTCGGCGGCGACGGGGCGCGCGGTGCCGTCGGCGGTGAGGGAGCGCAGCCCGCGCAGGGTGAGCCGGCTCGGGGTGATCCGGATCGGGTAGCCGACCTGGCCGAGTTCGAGGGCGGTGACGGTCAGGGGTCCGGCGGGGCGTCCCAGCGGCGCGTCGGCGGCCTTCATCAGGTCGATGACGGCGGTCCGCGGACCCGTCCCGGCCGTGAGGCTGACCTGGGGCATCCGGTAGGGCACGCCGAAGCGGTCCTCGACGGTGACGGTCAGGGTGGTGTCGGGGGCGAACGGATCCCCGGCGTCCGCGCCCGTACCGCCGGAGAGGGTCAGATCGACGGCGAGCCGCGCGGTGTCCGGTGGCAGGGCCGTCCCGCCGCGCGGTCCGGCGGGCGGGCGCAGTCCGGCGATCAGCCGCTGGGGGTCGCCGTCGGCGAGGTCGGCGCGGAACGGCAGCGCGGCCCCGGCGCGGGTGGTGTCGAGTCCGAGGACGGTGGCCTGGCGGCCGCCGGAGAGCGGCAGCGGGGTCCGGGCGGCGGGCACGGCCGCGCGGACCCCGGGGAGGGAGTCGTACACCCCGCCCTGTCCGAACCGCTGCACGCTGCCCCCGCCGAGGACGCGTACGGGGGCGCCCGCCCGGAAGTCGGCCTGGTCGTCCTGGGAGCGGTCCCAGGAGGCGCCCTGGCCGATCGCGAGCATCCCGAGCGCGACGGCGAGCACCAGCAGCAGCACCGGGCCCGCGCCCCGCAGCGGGCGGCGGCTGAACTGCCAGCCCGCCAGCGGCACGGTCAGCCCACGGCCACGGGCCGCCCGGCGCTCGGCGAGCCGGGCCAGCGGCGGCAGCAGCCGCAGCGCGACCACGGTCCCGGCGAGCAGCAACAGCGTGGGCGCGACGACGAGCAGGGGGTCGATGCCGAGGGTGCCCTGGGCATCGCCGCTGAGGGCGCCGCCGCCCGAGGTGCGCCGTTCCAGCTGCCAGTAGGCGACGGCGGCCAGCGCCACCAGGGCCAGATCGCCGCCCGCGCGCAGCGGTCCGGGCAGCGAGCGGGCGCGGCCCCGGCGTTCCCGGGAGGCGGAGAGCGCGGGGGCGACGACGGCCGCCGCGCAGGCCAGGGCGACGGCGACCCCGGTGAGGACCACGAGGGGCGTGAGCCCGGTCTCCACGGTGAGGCCGATCCGGGCCAGCAGTCCCCGTCCGGCGAGGAGTTCGGTCAGCGGCCCGGCGAGCAGGGGCGCGCCGACGGCGGCGGGCGCGGCGACCACCAGCGCCTCGGCGGCGGCGAGCCGGGCGAGCCGGGTCCTGGAGGCGCCGCGCGCCAGCAGGACCCGGGTCTCGGCGGCGCGCTCGGTGCTCAGCAGCCGGGCGACCAGCAGCAGCGCGTACCCGGCCAGCAGCACCAGTTGGAGGGTGACGATCAGCAGGGTGGCGCGGGAGACCAGCAGGGACCGCTCGACCTGGTCGAGGGTCTCGGGCAGCGCGGTGCGGGTGGTGACCCCGCCACCGAGGGAGGGCTGGGCGGCGAGCAGTTCCTGGCTGTCCCGGGCGGCCTCGCGCAGCGCGTCGACCCGGTCGGCGGTGAGCCGGGAGAAGTCGGCGGTGGCGAGCCAGGAGGCGCCGCCCTGGCGCACCTGGCCGCCGGTGAGGGCGGCGGGGTCGGCGAGCAGCGGCCCGTAGGTGGTGTAGACGTCCTTGCGGACGCCGCGTCCGCCGAGGGCGTCCAGGGTCCAGTAGGGGTCGGTGGCGTCGGCGGGGCGGTAGAGCCCGGTGACGCGGATCCGGACGGGGGGTCCGCCCAGCCGGTCCTTGAGCGCCACCACGCGCGGTCCGGGGGCGAGCCCGAGCGGCCGGGCGGCGGCCTCGGGGAGGGCGACGGGCACCACGCCCCGCGCGCTGGCGGGGGCGGTCGGCCAGGTGCCCCGGGTGAGCGTGACCCGGGAGCGGTCGGCGGCCGCGAAGTGGGTCAGATCGGGGTCGCCGCCGCGGGCGTCGCGCGGCCGCAGCCCGACGGGGAGTCCGTACGGTCCCGACACGTCGAACCGGCGCAGGGTGACCGGCAGCCCGTCGAAGGCGGCCCGCGCGCCGCGCGCCGCCTCGCGGGCGGTGGTGGCGCGGTCGCCCCGTGGATCCTCCGCCTTGATCACCAGCGCGGCGGCGGCCGCGTCCCGGGTGCGCAGCGCGTGCCGCATCCCGGCGTCGCCGACGGCGGCGGTGAACGCGGCGAGCGTGGCGAGGACGGTGGTGGTGAGCAGGATCGCCAGCAGCGCGGCGGCGAGCAGGGGACGGTGTCCCCGCGCACGGAGAAAGAGAAATTCCGCCACCGTGCTCCCCCCGCAGTACACGCGTTCCCCCGAACGCCCTTTCGCCCGCAGATATTTGCAGACACCACCCGTCCAGCAAAACGGTCCCCCGGAGGACTTGATGAGATCGTGACCGCGCACCACCCGCCGGGATGGGGGCGAACCTGGCCAAATGGAGCGGGGCGGCGGTGTTACGGGCCCTGTTCCGCCGCCTTCGCGATATTCCGGGCCATGCCCCCGAACACCACCGCGTGGAACGGTGACACGCTCCACCAGTACGCGTGCCCCAGCAGCCCCTTGGGGTGGAACAGCGCCCGCTGCCGATAGCGCACCCGCCCGTCAGCGCCTTCGGCGATCATCAGTTCCAGCCATGCCAGCCCCGGCAGCTTCATCTCCGCCCGCAGCCGCAGCAGCCGTCCCGGCTCGATCTCCTCCACCCGCCAGAAGTCCAGCGAGTCACCGACCCGCAGCCGCTGGGCGTCCCGGCGGCCCCGCCGCAGTCCGACACCGCCCGCGAACCGGTCGAGCCAGCCCCGTACCGCCCAGGCCAGCGGGAAGGAGTACCAGCCGTTCTCGCCGCCCACACCCTCGATCACCCGCCACAGCCGCTGCGCGGGCGCGGCGACGGTCCGCTCCCGCTGGTCGGTGTAGAGGCTGCCGCCCGCCCAGTCGGGGTCGGTGGGCAACGGGTCGCTGGGCGCGCCGGGCAGCGACGCCGAGGACCAGCGGGTCGTCACCTTGGCCTCGCGCACCCGCTGGAGCGCGAGGGTGAGCGCGGCCTCGAAGCCGAGCGGGCGGCCGGGCGGATCGGGCACATAGCGCGCGATGTCGTGCTCACGGCAGACGACCTCATACCGCAGGGACTCGGCGAGCGGCCGGGCGATGGAGTGCGGTACGGGCGTCACCAGCCCCACCCAGTGGCTGGACAGGCCCGGGGTGAGCACCGGCACCGGCACGATGAGCCGCCGGGGCAGCCCGGCGACGGCCGCGTAGCCGCGCATCATGTCGCGGTAGGTGAGCACATCGGGGCCGCCGATGTCGAAGGCGCGGTCGACCTCCGGCGGCATCGCGGCGGAGCCGGTGAGATAGCGCAGCACGTCCCGTACGCCGATCGGCTGGATCCGGGTCCGCACCCAGCTGGGGGTGACCATCACCGGCAGCCGTTCGGTGAGGTAGCGCAGCATCTCGAAGGAGGCCGAGCCGGAGCCGATGATGACGGCGGCGCGCAGCACGGTCGCGGGGACGGCACCGTCCAGGAAGATCCGGCCGACCTCGTCACGGGAGCGCAGATGCGGGGAGAGCCGTTCGGGGGGCACCCCCTCGGGGGTGAGCCCGCCGAGATAGACGATCCGCCGCACCCCCGCGCGGTGCGCCTGTTCGGCGAAGGTGCGGGCGGCCTCGCGGTCGGTGCGTTCGAAGCCGGGCCCGGTGCCGAGGGCGTGCACCAGGTAGTAGGCCACGTCGACACCGCGCATCGCCGCCGCGAGGGAGGCGGGGTCGGTGACATCACCGCGTACGGTCTCGGCCTCCCCCGCCCAGGGATGGTCCCGCAGCTTCTCGGGCGAACGGGCGAGGCAGCGCACCGCGTATCCGGCCGCCAGGAGTTCCGGCACCAGCCGCCCACCGATATAGCCGGTGGCTCCGGTGACGAGACAGCGCGCGGGGGCGCGTCCGTCGGTGTCCATGGTGTCGCCTCTCTGTCTCGCGTCTCCCGGCCCGCCGCGCGGACGGGCGGACCCGTCTCCGTCCGGGCCCCGCCGCGCCGCCACGGGAGTCGCGCGGTACGGAACCGTCCTGGCCATCACGTCGGGACCCGTCCTCAGCTTCCCGCCCCACGCCCCGCCACGCTCCCCGGGCGCGGCAGTCAGCCCGCCTCAGCCACGCACCACGGACCACGGACCACGCGCCACGCCTCAGCCGCGCACCACGGACCACGCGCCACGCCTCAGCCACGCACCACGGACCACGCACCGCGCGCCACGCCTCAGCCACGCACCACGGACCACGCGCCACGCCTCAGCCGCGCACCGCGCCTCAGCCAGGCACCATGCCTCAGCCCCGCGCGACCTCGCGCGCCGGGTCCCGGCACCACTCCGACCAGGACCCCACATAGAGCAGGGGCCGGTACCCGGCCAGTTCCAGCGCCACCGCCTGCTGGGCGGCGGAGACGCCCGAGCCGCAGTAGACACCGACCTCCCCGCCGGGCTCGGCGCCCAGCGCCGCGAAGCGCTCCGCCAGCCGGCCGGCGGGCAGGAAGCGGCCGGTGGCGTCGAGGTTCTGGGAGGTGGGCGCGGAGACCGCGCCGGGGATATGGCCCGCCACCGGGTCGATCGGTTCGACCTCGCCCCGGTAGCGCTCGGCCGCGCGGGCGTCGAGCAGCAGTCCGGAGCGGGCCAGCGCCCCGGCGTCCTGGGCGCTCAGCGCCCCGAGCGCGCCCGGGGCGGGCCGGAAGTCGCCCCGCTCGGGGGCGGGTTCCGTGGTCTCCAGCGGTCCGGTCCACGCCGCGAACCCGCCGTCCAGCACCCGGACGTCCGCGTGGCCCGCCCAGCGCAGCAGCCACCAGGCACGGGCGGCGGCCCAGCCTCCCGAGGCGTCGTAGACGACGACGGACCGCCCGGCCGACACCCCGGCCCGGCGCATCGCCTCCGTGAAGACCTCAAGGTCCGGCAGGGGGTGGCGGCCGTGCTCCCCGGGCGGTCCGGCGAGTTCGGCGTCGAGGTCGACGAAGACGGCACCGGGCAGATGACCGGCCTCGTACTCGGGTCGGCCGTGCGGTCCGCCGAGCCGGTAGCGGATGTCGAGCAGGACCGGCGGGCGGGACCCGGCCAGGGCGTCCGCGAGTTCGTCCGCGGCGATGATGGGCTTCATGCGCCCATCCTGGCGCACTCCGCGCCGGTGGGCCCGGTACTGCTTCCCGCCGTTCATCGCGATCCACAACCGCAAGTAACCGATCAAATCGGGCGCTGTCGATATCAGAACACGCCAAAAACGGCGCGGCCCGGGAGCGCTTACCGTCAGGTGGTGGAAGCATTCACAGAGGGCGCACGGTCCTCTCACTCCGGCCCCGCCCGCCTTCCCCCGTACGGCCACCACGATGGTCCGAGGAGAGTGTGACGATGGCCCAGGCGACACGGCACGCACCCGGCACCCCTTGCTGGGTGACCCTGATGGTGCACGGCCCCGAGGAGATCCAGGAGTTCTACGGCGAGCTGTTCGGCTGGGAGTTCGTGCCCGGACCCGACCATCTCGGCCCGTGGTTCCGGGTGCTGGTCGACGGCAAGGAGGTCGGGGGCATCGGTGGACTGCCCGACGACCGCCATGTACCGATCGCGTGGACACCGTACTTCACCACCGATGACGCCGACACCACCGTCGAGACCCTGCGCTGCAGCGGGGGCACGGTGGGCGTGGGGCCGCTGGACGCGGCCGAGTCGGGGCGGCTGGCGATCGTGACCGACCCGGCGTGCGGGGTCTTCGGCCTCTGGCAGGCCGCCGCCTACACCGGGGTCGAGGCGCGGGGCGTTCCGGGGACCCCGGTCTGGCACGAGCTGCTGACCGAGGAGTCGGCGAGCGTGCTGACGTTCTACCAGACGGTCTTCGGCCATGCCCCGCAGGCGGCGGAGGGGACGGCGGAGACCGAACACGACTATGTGACGCTCTCCCTCGGCGGCCGGCCGATCGCCGCCGTACGGGGCGTGGGCCGGGCGCTGCCCCATGACCGGGGCACCTACTGGATGACCTTCTTCGAGGTCGACGACCCGGACGAGGCCGCGCTGCGGGTGAGACGGCTGGGCGGACAGGTGCTCAGCGAGCCCGAGGACGGCCCCCGGGGGCGTTCGGCGACGGTCACCGACCCGGAGGGCGCGATCTTCACGGTGATCCGTTCCCCGCGCTGACGGCGGGGCCGCCGACCGGGCCCCTGTCCCCTGACGGCCCTCACGCCCCACCGGCTGTCACGCGCCGACCGCACCCCGTCGGACGCACACGCGCCCCGCGCCTCACACGCTTCGGCGCACCGCTCCCACGACTCCCTCACCACCGGCGCCGCGCGCCACCGGGTGCGCCTGGGACACCGGATCCACCGGGTCCACCGGGGCCGGCCGCATGTCCCGGGCCGCCCCTTCGTCCCCCGCCCCCCTGTCCCGGCCGCCGTCCACCGGCAGGACATCGGGCGAGAGGGTGGCGGCCCGCGCCCGCGCGGCCGTCATCCGGCGCCGGTGGTGACGGCGGCAGAGCACCTCGTAGCCGATCTCGTCCCCCGCGTTGACGTCCCCGATGACGACCTGGGCCCCCTCGACGACCATCACCCCGCCGACCGTCCGCGCGTTGTGCGTGGCCCGCGCCCCGCACCAGCACAGGGCCTCCACCTGGAGCACCTCGATCCGGTCCGCCAGCTCCACCAGCCGCTGCGAGCCGGGGAAGAGCTTGGAGCGGAAGTCGGTGGTGATCCCGAAGGCGAACACATCCATCCCGAGGTCGTCGACGACCCGGGCGAGCTGGTCTATCTGCTCCGGCGCGAGGAACTGCGCCTCGTCGGCGATGACGTAGTCACACCGGCCGCCCCGCGAGAGCAGATCGACCAGGTATCCGTACAGATCCAGCCCCTCGACCGCCTCCACCGCGTCGGTGACCAGGCCGAGCCGGGAGGAGAGCTTCCCCTCCCCCGCCCGGTCGTCCCGGGTGAGGATCACTCCCCGCAGGCCGCGCGCCGAGCGGTTGTGCTCGATCTGAAGAGCCAGGGTGCTCTTCCCGCAGTCCATGGTTCCGGAGAAGAAGACCAGCTCGGGCATGGCAGGCTGAGGACCTTTCGGCTCGGTCGGCGACCACCGGACATCGGCTCGTCGCCCGTCGGGGGACGGCGTCGGTGGGCGGGACGGGGTGGTCGGGCGGCGGGGAACGGGGCAGGACGTGGAACGGTTGCTCGGCGGGGGCCCGGCGGGCTGCCCACGGGCCTCGCACCGGACGGAACCGCAAGGACAGAACGGTACAGAGTGCTACAGACAGAGCGATAGGCGGGTGGGGTACGGAGACCGCGCCCGGCCTCCCCACTCCCGGTGGATCAGTCCCGGTGGATCAGTCCCGGCGCACTTCCAGCAGGGGGACCAGCTGCTCGGCCGGGGTCATCGAGCCATGCATCCCGACCATCGCGGACTCATGCGGCTCCCGCCGTGACGCGGTGATCACCACATCGTCCCGGGCGGCGGCGACGACATCGCCGATCCGGCCGAGGACCCGCTCCTCCACCACGGGCCCGAACCAGCCCGCGGCCACGGCCTCGGCCCGGCTCGCCACCCAGAAGCGGTCACCGAGCACCTCCCGCCAGACGGCGAGGACATCGGCCTCGGCACCCGGCACGGCGTACACATGGCGGGCCCGGCCCTCGCCGCCGAGGACGGCGACCCCGGCGCCCAGCTCCCAGTCCTCGTCGAAGTCGATCCTGGACTCCTCGTCGAAGGGGATGTCGACCATGCCGTGGTCGGCCGTGACATAGAGCGCGGAGCGCGGCGGCAGGGCGTCGGCGAGCCGCTCGACCAGCCGGTCCACATACATCAGCTGACCGCGCCAGGCGTCGGAGTCGATACCGAACCGGTGCCCCTTGCCGTCGACCTCGCTGTAGTAGGTGTAGACGAGCGAACGGTCGCCCGCGGCGAGCTGCGCGGCCGCCAGGTCCATCCGCTCCTCACCGCTGAGACGGCCGTGGAAGGTGCCGCCGCTGAGGGCGACGGTGGTCAGCGGGGTGTGGGCGAACGCGGGCGAGGAGACCTGGGCGGTGTGCACCCCGGCGGCGTGGGCCATCGCGAAGACGGTGGGGTGCGGCTGCCACAGCTCCGGATCGGTCCACGGCCGCCAGCGCAGCTGGTTCATCAGCTCGCCGGTGGCGGGGTCGCGGACGGTGTACCCGGCCAGCCCGTGCGCGCCCGGCGGCAGTCCCGTACCGACCGAGGCGAGCGAGGTCGCGGTGGTCGCCGGGAAGCCCGCCGTCAGCGGACGGCCGCTGCCGCCGAGCGAGGTGGGCAGCAGGGAGTGGAGATAGGGGGCCTCGTCGGGGTGGCTGCGGATCTGCTCCCAGCCCAGGCCGTCGATGAGGAAGACGCAGTTACGGTCGGCCGGGGCCAGCTCACCGATCGCGGCGCTCAGCCCCGGTACTCCCATGCCCGCCGCGAGGGTGGGCAGCAGATCGGCGAGCGAGCCGCTGCCGTAGCGCGGTACGGGAGCGGACCCGATGGCGAGCGGTTCCGGTTCGTCCGGCCACAGGGCGGCCGTCGCGGGCAGCACCATCAGCGGGCGGACCGACTGGCCGAGGGGGAGGCCGGGGAGGCGGCGGTGGCCTCGGAGATCGCCTGGGCGAAGACAAGGGTCTGCCGGACGGTGTCCGGGCCGTCCCCGGCCTCGCTGACCCGCAGGCTCAGATCGTCGGCGGTGGAGTTGCCGGTGTAGCCGTGGTCGGCCTCGCAGTTGGGGTCGCCGCAGGCGGCGGGCTCCAGGTCGAGCCGGGAGACGGCGCCCCAGCCGATGGTGAGCACCACCTCGCGCGGCAGGGTGCCCGGGGTGTACGACTCCGGGTTGGCGACGACCCGGCTGACCACGATGGAGGAGATCCGGTCGAGCTTGACCGACTCGGTGGAGGTGGTCGCGTACGGGGTGGCGGAGCTGGAGTCCGCGGCCTGCTCGTCGGTGTGGCTGACGATGAACCGGTTGCCGGTGAGGACGAGGACGGTCACATGGCGGCGGACCTCGTTGGCGTCGAAGGTGGTCTCCTGGTGGACCAGGTACGAGGCGATCTGCTCGCCACCGACAGCGGCCTCCACCGCCTCGGCCACGAGGGCCGGGTAATAGCCGCTGCGCTCGATCGCCGCGCGCAGCCCCTGGGTCGTCGTACCGGTCTTCGCCATGACGTCCATCCTACGGGGCCCCGGAGCCCCCGACGCTCAGCCCGGCTCAGTAGCTCGGCAGGCGCCGGGGCCCCAGGTCGGCGGCGGCGACCGGGGGCGCCAGCCGCACGGTGGCGCCCAGCGCGGTGAGGCCCCGCTGGGCCACGACCACGGGTTCCAGGGTCACCCCGACCACCTCGGGATGGTCGTCGACCAGCCGGGAGAGCCGCAGCAGCAGCTCCTCCAGCGCGGGCGTGTCCACGGGCGACGAGCCGCGCCAGCCGAACAGGAGCGGCGCGGTACGGATGGCCCGGATCAGCTCGGCCGCGTCCCGGTCGGTCACCGGGACCAGCCGGTGGGACATGTCCCCGAGCAGCTCGGACGGGGCCCCGGCGAGCCCGAAGGAGAGCACCGCGCCGACGGCCGGGTCGATCGCGGCCCGGACGACGGTGTCGACACCCCGGGGCGCCATGGACTGCACCACCGGCTGGAGCTCCAGGGGCTGGCCGAGCTGCTCGGTCAGCTCCCGGTACGCCTGGCGGACCTGGGCTTCCGTGGCGAGGTCGAGCCGGACGCCGCCGAGGTCGGCGCGGTGGCGCAGATGCGGGGCGGTGGTCTTGAGCGCCACCGGGTAGCCCAGCCGGCCGGCCGCCAGGGCGGCGGCGTCCGGGTCGGGCGCGGGAAGGGTGGGCCGGACCGCGATGCCGTAGCGGGCGAGCAGCTCACGGGCCCGGTCGGCGGAGAGGGTGACACCGCCCGCGCCGATGGCCGCGCCGGACCGGGCCTCGGTGAGCGCCCGCTCGATCAGGGCGGCGGCACCGGGCTCGTCGATGTCCTCGTAGGCGGGCACCCGTCCGGGGCTGGCGGCCTCCCGCCGCCAGCGGGCGTAGGTGACGGCCTGCGAGAGCGCGCGTACGGCCCGTTCGGCGGCCGGGTAGGCGGGGATACGGGTGCGCTGTCCGCCGCCGGTACCGCCGGCGCCATCGCCAGGGCCGTCCGCGGCGGGGCCGGGACGGTACGGGGCGCCCCCGCCCGCCGGGTGAGGGGAGCCGGAGTCCACGGCGCCGGGGGCCGGGGTCGGCTCCGCCGCCCGCCCGGTGGCCTCACCGGGGGCCGCCTCCGCCGGGGCCCCGGGGCGCGCGGTCCTGCGGACCGCCGCGAGCGCGTCCGCCAGACCGCCCAGCTCCACCTGGACCACGGCCACCGGCTTGGCGGCGACCCGGGCCGCGTCGCGCAGCGCCGCCGCCAGGACCTCGCCGTATCCGGTCGGGCCGCCCTCCCCCGTACCGCTGGCACTGTCCCCGGCCCCGGCTGCGCCTCCGTACGGGCCGTCGGCGCGCCGCTCGCCCACGAACGGGATCGCCGTCACGATCACCGCGTCGCAGTCCTGGTCCGCCAGCGCCCGTTCCAGGGCGCGGCGGAAGTCGTCCGGGGTGGCGGCCGTCGTCAGATCCTCGGGGGCCGACGGGCGCAGTCCCTCGGCGAGACAGGCGTCATAGGTGAGCAGTCCGAGGGACTCGGAGTTGCCGAGGATCGCCACCCGGGGGCCGGCGGGCAGCGGCTGGCCCGCCAGCAGCAGCCCGGCGTCGACGAGTTCGGTGACGGTGTCGACCCGGATCACACCCGCCTGCCGCAGCAGGGCGCCGACGGCCGCGTCCGGGATACGGGCGACGGGCACGGCGTGGCCGGGCGGTTCGCTGCCACTGTGCCGGGCGCCCTTGACCACCACGACGGGTTTGACCGCCGCCGTACGCCGGGCCAGCCGGGTGAACTTGCGCGGGTTGCCGATCGACTCCAGATAGAGCAGGACGACATCGGTGTCCGGGTCCTCGTACCAGTACTGGAGGAAGTCGTTCCCGGAGACATCGGCGCGATTGCCCGCCGAGATGAAGGTGGAGAGCCCCGCGCCACGGCGGTGCAGTCCCGACAGCAGCGCGATACCGATCGCGCCGGACTGGGTGAAGAGCCCGATCCGGCCGGGCCTGGGCGCGGCGGGCGCCAGCGAGGCGTTGAGCCGCACCGCCCCGGCGGTGCTGATCACACCGAACGAGTTCGGCCCGATGATCCTCATGCCGTACGAACGGGCCTGGCGCACCAGCGCCCGCTGCCGGGCCCGGCCCCCCTCGCCGCTCTCCGCGTATCCGGCCGACAGGACGACGAGCCCGCGCACCCCGTGTTCGCCGCAGTCGGCGACCACCTCGGGCACCCGGTCGGCCGGGACGGCGACCACGGCCAGGTCGACCGGCTCACCGGTGGCGGCGACGATCTCGCCGACCGAGCGGTGGGCGGGCACCGCGTCGATGGTGCCGAGGTCCGGCGCGAAGGCGCGGTTCACGGCGTAGAGGCGGCCGGTGTAGCCGGTGGCGACGAGGTTGCGCAGCACCGTACGCCCGACCCCGCCGGGGGCGCGGCCCACACCGACGACGGCGACGGAGCCGGGCGCGAGCAGCCGCTGCACGGAACGCGCCTCGGCGCGCTGCTCACGGGCGCGCTGGACGGCGAGGGACTCCGCGGTCGGTTCGAGATCGAGGGTCAGATGGACCGAGCCCTCCTCGAAGGTGCGCCGCTGGGTGTACCCGGCGTCCCGGAACACCTTGATCATCTTGGTGTTGGCGGGGAGCACCTCGGCCGCGAAACGCCGGATCCCCCGCTCCCGGGCGACGGCCGCGATGTGCTCCAGCAGCGCGGAGGCGACCCCCCGGCCGTGGTGGGCGTCCTCGACCAGGAAGGCGACCTCGGCCTCGCCGGCGGGGGCTGAGGCGGGACGCCCCTGGCCGTCGATGCGGTCATAGCGGACGGTGGCGATGAACTCACCGCCGACGGTGACGGCCAGACCGACCCGGTCCACGTAGTCATGGTGGGTGAAGCGGTGGACGTCCTTGTCGGTGAGACGGGGATAGGGCGCGAAGAAGCGGTAGTACTTCGACTCGTCCGAGACCCGTTCGTAGAAGCTGACCAGCCGGTCGGCGTCCTCGGGGGTGATCGGTCTGACGCGCGCGGTGCCACCGTCGCGCAGCACCACGTCCGCCTCCCAGTGGTCGGGGTAGGCGTGCTCCGGCCGGGTCTGCATGGCGGAAAGACTACGGCGCGACCGGGGGTCGCGGGGGCCCTCGTGCACACGGCAGGCTGGGGTGGGGCCGGCCGGGCCCCGGCCAGCGGGGCCGAAGGTCTCCCTCAGACCGGCGGACCGGCCCAGCGGGCCGGGAGACCGGACCGGAGGGTCCCGCGCCGGACTCCGCACGGCCCTGGTAACCACCGTGAGAGAATGGTCTAGACAACCAAAAAGTCTTGACCACTGAGACCCGAAGGGCAACACCATGGCTGAGCGCCGTGTCAACGTCGGCTGGGCCGAGGGCCTGCACGCCCGCCCCGCTTCCATCTTCGTCCGCGCCGTCGTGGCGTCCGGCGCCAAGGTGACCATCGCCAAGGGCGACGGCACCCCGGCCAACGCCGCCTCCATGCTGGCCGTGCTCGGCCTGGGCGCGCAGGGTGGCGAGGAGATCGTCCTGGCCGCCGAGGGCGAGGGCGCCGAGCTGGCGCTGGACCGCCTGGCCAAGCTGGTCGCCGAGGGCCTGGACGAGCTGCCCGAGACGGTCTGAGCCTTCGGGCTTCGAGGCTCTGACCACGAGGCTTCAAGGCTCCGACCTTCGGATCGAGAGTTCCGACACCGCCGGGCTTCGGACTTCGGACTTCGGACTTCGGACTTCGGACTTCGGACTTCGGACAAGGATGCGCGTCCGCTCGTGCGAGCCGCATGAGTCGTGTGAGCGGGTGGATGAGCCACCTCTGCCGGCCCCGACGACTGAAGCCGGGCCGCCGGTCAGTACCGGTCAGTGCCGTTCAGTGCCGTTCTATGAGGGTCCACGCGGAACCACGCACGGGATCCACGCCCGGGATCCACGCCCGGCTGTGCCGGTCGCCGAGAGGACCGCTACGCGAGAGGCCGCGGTACGCCGACCACCCCGGCCTCACCTCACATCGCGCGGGTCCCACAGGTCGCGCGGATCCCACGGGTCCCACGGGTCCCGCGATCCTTCCGGCCCGGTGGGGCGGGAGCCCCCGGGCTCCCGCC
>NZ_JBHVHF010000159.1:0-18417 GCF_042800315.1 Streptomyces sp. NPDC057638 | reverse complement strand
CAGATGTTTATAAGCCACAGCAGATGTGTATAAGAGACCCCACCTGCGGCGAGCGCTCGCCGCAGGTGGACAGGGGTGTGGAGAACTTTTACGCCTGTGTGTTCGTCGTACCGGGTGGGAGAATGAACCGGGTACCGGACGGCACGGGAGAGGCTTGTGACGGCGACACGCACGCGGCCGCGCGCGAGAGCGACAGCGAGTGCCGTCAAAGGCGCCCTCGCGCTGCTCCTGCTTCCGGTGTGGCTGATCGCCGGTGTCGTTCTGCCCGTCCTGGCGGTCGTCCTGCCGGGTTCCTTCACCGGAGGCGGGACACGGCGCTGGTTCGGGGGGCGCGGTGAGAGCCAGCGGGCCGACGCCCAGGCCGCGAAGGACGCGGCGGCCGCCGCGTTCTACGAGCTGGACAGCGCCCAGCGGGAGCTGCGGATCTCCATCGAGACGATCACCGCCGTGGGGAGTTCCGAGGAGGCGCGCCGCGCCGCCGAGGGCTTCACCCAGCTGGGGCGGCGCATCGACGA
Source organism: Streptomyces sp. NPDC057638 (assembly GCF_042800315.1). Classification (NCBI taxonomy): domain Bacteria; kingdom Bacillati; phylum Actinomycetota; class Actinomycetes; order Kitasatosporales; family Streptomycetaceae; genus Streptomyces; species Streptomyces sp. NPDC057638. Next base: position 17,902 of record NZ_JBHVHF010000159.1, on the reverse strand, counting down.
GGTGAGCCATCGCTACATCTCGGCCGTCGACGCGCATGACCTCGACCGGGACGACCTGGAGCCGTCGGTGGCCGCGCGGGCGCGCGGGGAGCTGACCGGGGCCCGGGAGGAACTGGTACGGGTCAAGGGCGAGCTGGACCGGTTCTCGGACGGGCTCGGGCCGCTGCTGGACCGGGCCGAGACCCAGCTGGCCCGGCTCGTCCCGGCGGTGGAGCGGGCGCGGGCGGCGCTGCTGGCCGCGAGCAACGCCCTGGACGCGGTCCGTGCCTCGGGGCTGCGCGCCGATGACCTCGCGGGGCGCCTCGCCGCGCTCGCGCCGGAGCTGACCCTGCTCAACGAGGGCGCCGGGCGCCATGGGGTCCCCGAGACCCTGCACCGGGCGGACCGCGTCCTGCGGGACGCCGAGGCCATCCGGGGCGAGTCCGAGCGGCTGCCCGAGCGGGCCGCCGAGATCGACAGGCGTCTGGTGTCCCTCCGGACCCGGATCGAGGCGCTCACCACCCGGGCCGATTCCGTGGAACCGGTCCTGAGCGAGCTGCGGCGGCGGTTCGCCCTGGAGTGCTGGCGCGATCTCCAGTCCGTGCCGGAGCAGGCCGCCAGCGGGCTGCGGCAGGCGGAGGAGCGGCTCGGCGCGGCGGCGCGGGCCCGCGCCGAGCAGCGCTGGCCCGATGCCACTGCCCTGCTGGGCACGGTGCGCGCCCTGCTCAACGGCGCCGACGAGGCCGTCTCCGCCGCCGGGGAGCGGTTGCGGCGGCTGGACGAGGTCGCGGCGGACCCCGGGGCCGAGATCGAGCGCACCCGTTTCGCCATCCGTGACGCCCAGCGGCTCGCGATGGCCGGGCGCCACACCCCCGACCCCCGCCATGCCGGGCCCCTGGACGACGCCGTGCTCCGGCTGGAGCGGGCCGTCGCGGGGCTGGAGGGCCGCCACCCGGACTACTGGCGCTTTCTCACCGAGACGGAGGGGATCCGGGCGGCGGTGGCCCGGACCGTCGACCGGATACGGGAGAACCGCGGCGCGGGAAGCTGAGACGCGAGAACCACGGCGCGGGAAGCTGAGACGCGGGGTTGCCCCCGGCCGCCAGGGCCCGGGGGGCAGGGCCCGGGAGGCGGGGCCCGGGAGGCGGGGCCCGGGAGGCGCGATTTGAAGGGTTCGCCCGGTGGGCGGATGCTGGAGGCAGGCGTACAGATCCGAGGGAGGTCGGAGATGGCCGCACACGCGCTCCCGCACCGGTCGCACCGGCGCCGTATCCATCTCGACGAGCATCTGCCCGTCGACCACCGGCTGAGCCGGGTCTACCGGGTCGGGGCCGGGATCATGGGCCTGTTCCTGCTCGCCTTCGGCATCCTGGGGCTGATCGACAAGATCGGCTTCTTCAACACCCAGGGCGCCACCGTTCTCGGGCTGAACACCAACGGCTCCCTGAGCGTGCTGTCCATCCTGGTGGGCGTGCTGCTGCTGGTGGGCATGGCCATCGGCGGCAATTTCGCCTCCACGCTCAACATGGTTCTCGGGATCCTCTTCATCGGCAGCGGCTTCATCAACCTGGCGCTGCTGGGCACCAGCTTCAACCCGTTCGCCTTCCGGATCCAGAACGTGCTGTTCAGCTTTGTCATCGGGGTGCTGCTGATGTTCTTCGGGATGTACGGACGGGTCAGTTCGACCCTCCCCCACGACAACCCGTACTGGAAGGCCCGCCATCCCGAACACGCCCGCGCGGAGGAGGAGCTGCGGCTGCGCCGGGAGGAGGAGTCGCGTGCCGGGGCACCCGCCGGGTTCAGCCGCCCCACGGACACCGGACCGGCCGGTGAGAGCCGGTCCCAGGACGGGCGGAGCGCGTAGCCTGGGGCCATGCCCCGTTATGAATTCCGCTGCCGTAGCTGCGGTGACACCTTCGAGGTCAGCCGTCCGATGGCCCAGTCGTCCGACCCCGCGAGCTGTCCGGCCGGTCATGACGACACGGTGAAGCTGCTCTCCACCGTCGCCGTGGGCGGCACCAGCCCCGGCCCCGCCGCCCCCGCGCCCAGTGGTGGCGGCGGAGGCTGCTGCGGTGGCGGCTGCTGCGGCTGAGCGGCCCGGCGGAAGGCGCGCGCCGAGCTTCACCCCCGTCACCCCATGAGCCCGTGGATCGTCACTCCATGAGCCGGTGGATCCGGGGGTCCCGCGCCACCCCCGCGGGCCTCACCGGAGCGCCGTCACACCCGTTCCCACCCTCCGGGCCGAAAATGTGAGGGAGACCACATCCGGACGTCGTTTCGACGGGCCGTACGGTCGCGCCGGGGCCGGGTTGGTGGGGGTTGACCGGGCTTGGGAGGGGCAGGGGAACTCCCCGCCGTGGTCCGGGAGTCCGATCCGGGCGTCCGGATCCGCGCCCCGGCTGTCCGGAACCGCCTCCTGGGCGCCGGAAGAGCTCCGGGCGGCCCCTTCGCACCGACCCCTTCAGGCTGGCTTCAGCGGGAGTTCCATACCGTAGGGGTATGGATTCCGTGATCGTGAGCAGCGCTGCCGCAGCTGAGAGCAGTGCTCCGGGCTGGGTCAACAGCCTGATGGAGAACCTGGGCGCGCCCGGGGCTGGTATCGCCATCGCGCTGGAGAACCTGTTTCCGCCCATTCCGAGCGAGGTGATCCTGCCGCTGGCGGGGTTCGCCGCCAGCAACGGCAAGATGAGCCTTGTCGCCGTGCTGATCTGGACGGTCGCGGGATCGGTGGTCGGCGCCATGGCCCTGTACGGCGTGGGCGCGGCGCTCGGGCGCGACCGTACGGTGGCCATCGCCGCCAAGCTGCCGCTGCTCAAGGTCTCGGATATCGAGAAGACCGAGGCGTGGTTCGCCAAGCACGGCCCGAAGGCCGTCTTCTTCGGACGGATGATCCCGATCTTCCGCTCGCTGATATCCGTACCCGCCGGGGTCGAGCGGATGTCGGTGCCGCTCTTCCTGGGGCTGACCACCCTCGGCAGCGCGATCTGGAACACGATCTTCGTGATGGCCGGCTATCTGCTGGGCGAGAACTGGGAGCAGGTCACGGAGTACGTCTCCACCTACTCCAAGGTCGTCCTGGCCTTCGCGGTGCTCGGTGTCGTGGCGTTCATCGCGGTCCGGGTGTTCAAGCCGGGGGCCGGGGCGCGGCGGAAGTAGCGCGGCGCGCGACAGCACGGAGGCACAGGGGCCGGAGCATATGCCCCGGCCCCTGTGTCAGGTGCCGGAGTTCCGGAGTCCGGCGTGGAGCCTCAGCAGGCCCCGGAGGCCGCCAGCAGGGCCCGCAGCACCGCCTCGCCCGCGAGGACCCCGCGCTCGGGGAGCGCGGTCACGCCGGGCGCGTGCCAGCCCGCCTCGGCGAGTTCGCCGTGGGCGGGCCGCCAGCCCCGGTCGGCGGTGAGCAGCAGATCGGCGTCGAGCAGGGAGTCCCCCGCCGCCAGCACGCTCGCCGCACCCGTGCGCCGGGCCACCTCCCGTACCGCCGCGCTCTTGGTGAGCGGCCGGGGCACGGCGTAGATCTTGCGGCCCTGGAGGGAGACGGTCCAGCCCCGGTCCCCGGCCCACTCGGCCAGTTCCTTGACCCAGCCGTCGGGCAGCCGGTCGCGCTCGACGACGAGATAGGCGAAGAGCTCCTCCGCGACCCGTTCCTTGAGCAGCCAGCCGGGGTCGGCGGTGGCCAGCATCCGCGCCCGTACCTCGGCGAGCGGGGCGCACTCCGCCGCGATCCGCCGTTCGACCGCGCGCCGCCAGCCGTCGTCGCTGACGCCGTCGACCAGCAGATGGCCCCCGTTGGCGCAGATGGCGTGGGCGGGTGGCGGGCCGGGGAGGTGGATCCGCGCGTACTGCTCCCGGGTGCGGGTGGTCGCGGGGACGAGGACCACGGCTTCGGCGAGCCGGGTGAGCAGCCCGGCGGCGGTCTCGGTGAGGTACGAGAGCGGCTTGCCGCCGTAGGTCTCGACGCAGAGCAGCCGGGGCGCGTCCGCGTCGGCCATGGGGAGCTGGAGGGCGGGGGCGGAGTAGATGAGCGTACGGTCCAGATCGCTGGCGACCAGGACGGGCGCGGCGGCGGCCGGGACGGCCGCCACAGAACCGGCCGCCACGGATCCGGTCGGCGCGGGGGTGCTCGGGGCGGGGGTGTTCGGGGCGTCGCTCACCGGGTCGTCACCGCCGTACCGCCCGCGCCCGTCGCGCCACGGGTGTAGCGGGGGTGGATCAGCCCCACACAGCTGTACGGGAGGTCGCCGACCTCCTCGACAGGGACCCCGCGCTGATCGGCGAGAAGCCGTACATGGTCCAGCTCGGGGCCCGCGCCGCGCCGGGCCAGGACCTTCCAGGGGACACGGCGCAGCAGGACCCGGGTGGTCTCGCCGACACCCGGCTTCACCAGGTTCATATCGTGGATGCCGTACTCCTCGCTGATCCGCTCGACCGCCGCCCAGCCCTCCCAGGTGGGGGTGCGGTCCGCCGCGAGAAGGTCCTTGACCTCGGTGTCCACGGCGGCGGCCGACTCCTCGAAGCGGGCGGTGACCGCGTCCAGGAAGTGGTGGGAGAGATCGGCGCCGGACAGCTCGCGGTAGAACTTGGCGCCGTGGAAGTCGTCCGGGCCGACCAGATCGGCCCGGAGCACGGTGCGTGAGACCAGTCCGGAGACGGTGGAGTTGAGGCAGGCGGAGGGGACGAGGAAGTCCTCCCGGGTGCCGTAGGTGCGCACACAGCCGCCGGGGTCGGCGAGGACGGCGATCTCGGGGTGGAAGCCCTCGTGCGCGGCGAGCGCCGCCGTCAGCTCCCGGGTGATGGCGCCCTTGCCGGTCCAGCCGTCGACGAAGACGGCGTCGGCCGGGTCATGGCGGTCGGCGATCCAGCGCAGGGCGTTGGCGTCGATGCCCCGGCCCCGGACGATGGAGATCGCGTAGTGCGGCAGCTCCAGGCCGTGGCGCCAGCGCGCCCAGCGGCGCATCAGGACGCCGATGGGGGTGCCCGCGCGGGCCAGCGAGACCAGGACGGGCCGGGGCGAGCGCTCGGCGAGCACGGTCTCGGTGACCGTGCCCACGGCGCGGGCGATCCGTCCCGCCGACGCCTCCAGCGCGTCATGGAAGAGCCGCTGGTAGGCGGCGGTGGGCTGGTACTCCAGCGGCAGTGACTCGGCGTAGTGCGCGCCACCGCTCTGTATCGCCTCCTCGCGCTCCTCGGTGGGCGCCTCCAGCGTCACCTCGGAGAGGTCCTGGAGCAGCCAGCCGACCTCCTCGGGCGCGTAGGAGGAGAAGGCGGGGCCTCTCAGGGGCTCGGGGAGGGGCATGAGGTCCTTTCATCCGGCCGTTCCGGTGTGTGATCGCTGTGCGCTGTCCGTCCGCGGTCCGCCACCGGGCCGGTGCCGGATACCCGGTCGGTGTCCGGCCGTACGGCGCCGGTGTCGGTACTGGTGCCGCTGTCGGTGCCGGTACTCGTGTCGGACCGTACGGCCCCCGTGGCCGACCGTACGGCGCCGGTGTCCGGCGGTACGAAGCTGGGGACGACCGCCAGCGCGAGACGCGGCGCGTGGGGCGCGAGACGGTCCAGCAGACCGCCGGGGGCGTGCAGCCCGGGGGTGTCGGCGGCCGAGTCCACGACGGCCACGACGGCGTCGAACCCGGCGTCCGCGACGTTGTAGGCGTAACGCTCGCCGGGCCCGTCGGCGGGGTCGTCATGGGCGGGGAAGACCAGCCGGGTACGGATGGCGTACCCGGGGTCGTCCACGGCCAGCACGGGTGAGCGGGTGGTCGTGGAGTAGCGGACCTCGGCGTCGAGCAGCTCCTCCAGGGCGGTGGCGATCCGCAGCGGGGCATACATCAGCTCCTCGAAGCCGAGGACCAGCACCCGGCGCGGCGGAGCGGGGTCCCCGGCCGCCAGCGCCCGCGCCACCCGCCGGGCCATCCGGGGCAGTGCCTCCTCCAGCCGGGCCCGGTGGGCGGGGAGGAAGCCGTGGCGGCCGCCGTCCGGGAGGCCCTCGGGCCAGTCGAGGGAGATCCGGGGGACGGGGCTCGCGGCGGGTGCGGGGTCCTCGGCTCCGGACGGGCGTACGGGTGCGGGGTCCCCGGCTCCGGACGGGTCTACGGGGGCCGGGTCCCCGGCTCCGGACGGGCGCCCGGTGGCGCGCGGCGGCACGGCGGGGGTGCTCTCGTACCGCTCGACCAGGGCGCGGCCCTTCTCCAGGACGCCCTCGGGCAGCCGGACCGTGCCCGAGGCGAGGGCGATGAGGTCCACCCGGGCGCCGATCTCGGCAGCGAAGGAGTCGAGGCGGGCCCGGTCCTCCGGGGAGCGCAGGTCCACCAGGGCGACGATCACATAGCGGTCGCGGCGGTGACGGGCGTGAAGGGAGCGGATGGTGTTGAGGACGGTGTTGCCGGTCGAGAACTCGTCGTCGACCAGGACCAGCGGGCCGGGGCGGCGGAGCAGCTCCGGGTCCTCGGGGAGCAGCAGATGGGAGGTGGCGTGGGAGTGGGACTCCTCGAAGCCGCCCGCGCGGGCGACGCCGGGGACGGGACGGCGGGTGGAGTGCAGATAGGGCGCCAGGGCGACTCCGTCGGCGACGGCGTGGCCCAGCGCGGTCGCCGTCTCCGCGTACCCGACGACGACGGCACGGGCCGCGTCCCGGTCGCCGAGGAGCGCCCGCACCCGGCGGCCGAGGCCGAGCCCGGCGCCGTAGACGACGGCCGGGGACTGGGGGATGTGCTTGCCGAGCACCTGGGAGACCAGCAGATGCGCCCGCCTGGGGTTGCGCCGTACCGCCATCCCGAGGAGTCCGGGGAGGCTCTCGTCGCCGTCGAGCGCGACTCCGAGCCGCTCGGTGACCCAGGTTCCCGACCACACCACGTCCGCTGTCCCTCTTCTCGTTCCGCCGGTACTGCTGGTTCCGCTGATTCCGCTGGTTTTTCGGGGCGCTGTTCCCCGCTCCGGGGGCGGGTGACCCGGTACGGGCGCGTTCGCGCTCACTCCGGCAGTCCCCCACTGTGCCCGGCCCGCAGCAGATCCACGAAGCCGACGTCCTCGCGGGCCACGCCGAACGCCTCCGCCCGCAGCAGGGTGCGTTCGGCCCAGGCCCGGTGGGGCTTCACCTCGTTCATCTTGTTGGTATAGGCGGAACGCAGCACTCCACCGCCGTCGCGGTCCGGGCGCAGGATGTCACGGGCGTCGCTGTACTCCTCGTGGCTCACCACGGACAGCGCGTGCACCGGCAGCACATGGGAGGGGTGGATACAGGTCTTGCCGGTCAGTCCGTTGGCCCGGTCCAGATGGATCTCGCGCAGCAGCCCGTCCATGTCACGGGCGATCAGCGTGGTCCTCAGCTCCTCGGCGCGGCCCTCCAGGAAGGGGCTGTGGCGGAGCTGGGGTTTGAACATGCGCTCCTGGAGCCGGAAGTACTCCCAGACCGGGCCGGTCACCGTGTAGCCCGTGCCGTCGGCACGGCCCAGCACATTGACGACATCGGCGATGACGGAGGCGACGATCTGGACGTCGTAGGCGGTCATATCGGGCGGGCGGCGCAGTCCGTACGCGGAGCAGAAGTCGGTGACGCCGAGCCGGAGCGCCAGCACCCGGTCACGGAACTTGTCGACCGTGCGCGCGATCCCGGCCAGGGCCTCCCGCCGGGTCTCCAGATGGAGCAGCTCGGGCGATTCCAGGACGGGCATGGCGAAGAGCCGCCGCCCGCTGGCGGCCTCGGCGGCGGTCAGGGCCTCCAGAAAGGGGACACCACGCTCTTCGGTGAACTTGGGAAGTACGAAACCAGACAGTTTCTGGATGGAGGGGCCGAGCCGGGTGGCGAGATCCACGATCTGTCCGGGTTCCCGCACCCGGACGAAGAGCAGCGGCACCTCGGCGCCGCGCGCGTCGAGATCGGCGAACTGGCGGACCAGGTTCTCCTCGGCCCCGGCCACCTCCCGGTCATCGATGGAATCCTCCAGGCAGAGCACCATGGAGACCACGCCGCTGCCGAGCTGCTTCAGCACATCGTCGGCGAGGCGGGGCCGGGTGGCGGGGCTGTAGAGGGTGGCCCCCAGGGCGGTCGCCAGGGTCCGCGCGGGCGAGTCGGCGGAGAACTCCGCGGGCTCCCGATGGAACAGCCGGGTACGGACCGCGGGCGAAAGGTGCCCGAAATGACGCATGTGACTCCCCGTACTCCCAGGCGGCTCCGTCGAGCGACGTGGCCGGTAATAGTACGTACGACAGTGTGGGTAGGGTTCCCCTCCATCGTGAACACCGCATGTCCCGTGCGCCACATTCCGGGGCGTGGGGAGGGACACCCGGGGCCGACGCGGCCGGGGCCGACGGCCGGAGCGGCCGGGGCCGGCGGCCGGAGCGGGCGGCGGCGGCCGTGACGGACGGACGGCGGCGGGACGGGTGACGGGCGGCGGGACGGCCGGCGGGCGCCGGGACACGTGACGGACCACGGGACGGACAGGACGGCGGGCGCCGGGGCGGCACGGCGGGCCGCTGAACGCGCGGGCGCCGGACACCCCGGGGGCGGACGGACCGGTTCGGCGGGGCCACCGCCACCGCCCCGGAGCCGCGCCCCCGGCGCCCTGGCGGATCCGCGTTGTCCCCCGGCGGACCGAGCAGGCAGGATGACGGGCATGACGCACGCGATGCTGAAGGGCTCGAACGTCCCCCTCGACGCCATGGCCGTCCGGGCCGTGCTGCGCTGGACCTCGGGAAGCGGGGTGCCGGACGTGGACGCCTCCGCCCTTCTGCTCGGCTTCGACAGCCGGGTGCGCTCCGACGAGGACTTCGTCTTCTACAACCAGCCCCGCCACCCCTCGGGGGCCGTGCGGCGGCTCTCCAAGCGGCGGGTCGGGGACCACCACACGGACACCGTCGAGATCGAGCTCGCCGGGCTCGACCACTCGGTCGACCAGGTGGTGATCGCCGCCTCCTCCGACGGCGGCACCTTCCAGCACGTGACGGACCTGCGGATCCTGCTCTACGACGCCGCGCTTCCGGACGGGCGGCCGCTGGCCCTCTTCGATGTGCGTCCGGACACCGGCGAGGAGACCGCGATCATCTGCGGCGAGGTGTACCGGCGCGGGGACCGCTGGAAGTTCCGCGCCGTGGGCCAGGGATATCCGACGGGTCTGGTCGGGCTGGCGACCGAGTTCGGGATCTCGGTGGACGACTCGGCCGGGGGCGCTCCGGTTCCGGGGGGCCCGGGCGGGCCGGGCGCCGCCGTACCCGCCCCTGCCGCGCCCTCCGTACCATCCACGCACCCCGTATCCGTGCGGGCACCCGCGCCAGGACCGCTCGCGCCCGCCGCGGCCCCGGCCGGGGCGCCCGGCGCCGATGGCGGCGCGGCGCTGCCCGCGTACCCGCCGATGCCCACCACCGCGCCACCCGCGTACGGCTATCCGGGGCCCGCCGCCCCGGCGCCCTCCTACGGCTATCCCCAGCCCACCTCGGGACAGGCCCGGCCGGGCTACGGTTATCCCCAGCCCGCGGCACCCTTCGTACCGGACCAGGACTTCCGGATGCCGCCGATGGGACCCCAGTTCCTGCGCACCGGACGGCCCTGAGTCCCCGCACGGGCGGGTAGGGCGCCAAACGCGCCCCCTCGCGTGTACGACGCGCGCCCCCGCGCGTACGGCCCGGGGGCGGCCCACACGGCTCAGGTGCGGGTCTTGTAGCCGCGGCCCCACTGGAGGCCCCAGCCGTAGAGGCGGTCCACATCCGACTGGAAGCCGTAGACGAACTTCACCTCACGGCGGACGATCAGCTCGCCCTTGATGTTCTCCAGCAGGAAGACGGCGCAGGAACGCGCCTGCGGGGCCCGCTCGTCCAGGGCGATCTCCACCCGGGGGCCGACGCTGGGGTGGAGGGTGACCATCGCCTGCGTACGGTCGAAGGCGGGCGTCTGGTCATAGATGTAGACGAAGAAGAGAAGCCGCTTGATCTCGGCGTGGTTGTCCAGGTTGACGTAGATCGTCTCCCCGGTGCCCGATCCGAAGCGGTCGTCCCCGCTGAGCTTCACATAGGGCTTCTCGTTGGTGGAGCCGAGATGGTCACCGAGCGGCTGGACCACGCCCTTGCTGCCGTCGGCCAGTTCGTAGAGACAGCCGAGGTCGAGGTCGACATTGACCATGCCCTGCGTGTGGGCCTGGACGACCTCGGGCTTGAAGAGCGTGAACGGATGGCGCAGCAGCCCTCCGCCGCCGCCCCGGCTGGAGGCGTCGAAGTCGGAGGTGCGCATCCGCCAGGAGAGGTTGACCCGCAGATGTCCGGTGGCCGCGCCCTGCTTGGTGAGGGAGACGGTGGGGCGGCGCCGGGTGAGGGTGATCGCGCTCGCGGCGCCGATCGCGTCGAAGGGCGCGGCCCTGCCCTGCCACAGCTTGTCCCAGAAGGCCATCTGCCACCCCCACAGTCATGGTTCGTCATGCCCCGCTCCCGGTCGCGGGGTCCTCGCTGGTACGGGACCGGCCCGGTCCCGTACGGATACCCCGGGCCGGGCCGGTGGGGCCCGGTCACGGGGTGGTGCGTCCCGGGCCGGTGGGTCCGGGCGCTCCACGGGGCGGCCCCGGGACCGATGCCCCGATGCCGCCCCGCCTGGAAGCGTTCCTCAATTCGGGTGAGGTCACACCCCGGCCTGGGAGTGTGGCTCAGCCTTTTCCCCTGACGCCCCCCGCGCCGCGAGCGCGCGGTTACGGCGGACCGAGGACCAGAAGGACCAGCCGATGAGGACCACGCCGATCAGTCCGGTGATCAGCTCGTGGATCTCGTACTGGATGGTGATCAGCAGGATCAGTGCGAGCGCGCCGATCGCGTAGTGGGCGCCGTGCTCCAGATAGACGTAGTCGTCCAGGGTCCCCTGGCGGACCAGGTAGACGGTGAGCGACCGGACGTACATCGCGCCGATCCCCAGGCCGAGCGCCATCAGCACGATGTCGTTGGTGATGGCGAAGGCGCCGATGACCCCGTCGAAGGAGAAGGAGGCGTCGAGGACCTCCAGATACAGGAACATGAAGAAGGCGGCCTTGCCGGAGAGGGCGACGGCGGAGACCTTCTTCCCGCTGCGCTTGGCGGCCTCCTCGGCCTCGTGTTCGCGTTCCTCCTCCTCTTCCAGCTTGTTCTCGAAGAAGCCGGAGAGCCCGCCGACGATGAGATAGGTCACCAGACCGGCGACACCGGAGAGCAGCACCGTCTCGGCCTTGTCCGCGTGGCCGCCGCCGTGCTGATGGGCGTTCTTGGCGAAGGTGACCGAGCTGACCAGCAGTATGACCAGCGCGATGCAGACCGACAGCATGTCGACCTTGCCCAGCTTGGCGAGCGGGCGCTCCAGCCAGCCGAGCCACTGGTGCTCGCGCTCCTGGAAGATGAAGTCCAGGAAGATCATCAGCAGGAACATGCCACCGAACGCGGCGATCGACGGATGCGCGTCGGTCACCAGCTCCTGGTACTTGTCCTTGTCGTTGAGGGCCAGCTCGACGGCCTCGATCGGTCCGAGCTGGGCACTGACCGCGACGATGACGACGGGGAAGACCAGCCGCATACCGAAGACGGCGATGAGGATGCCGATGGTGAGGAAGATCTTCTGCCAGAAGGCGTTCATCTTCTTCAGGATTCCGGCGTTGACGACCGCGTTGTCGAACGAGAGGGAGATCTCAAGGACGGACAGGATCGCGACGATCCCGAACGCGGTCCACCCTCCGAACAGGAGCGCCGCGACCAGTCCGAGCGCGGTTACCGCGAACGACCAGCCGAAGGTTTTCAGAACCACTGGTACCCAATCGTGTCATGGGGGTCCCCCCGCACCACGGCGGGGAGAGGGTCGCCCACGCGTCAAGGACAGGCGCCCCCGCTCGATGCGTGGAGTTACGAAACGTTGACCCCGAAGTCCAGGGCGATACCCCGCAGCCCCGAGGCGTACCCCTGGCCCACGGCCCGGAACTTCCACTCGTTGTTGTACCGGTAGAGCTCACCGAAGATCATCGCGGTCTCGGTGGAGGCGTCCTCACTCAGGTCGTAGCGGGCCAGCTCCTGGCCGTCGGCCTGGTTGACCACCCGGATGAAGGCATTGCTGACCTGGCCGAAGGTCTGGCCCCGGTTCTCGGCCTCATGGATGGAGACCGGAAAGATGACCTTGTCGACCTGGGCGGGGACCAGGGAGAGGTCCACCACCAGCGACTCGTCGTCCCCGTCGCCCTCACCGGTGAGATTGTCCCCGGTGTGCTCCACCGAGCCCTCGGGGCTCTTGAGGTTGTTGTAGAAGATGAAGTAGGAATCACCCAGCACACGGCCACCGCCGCACATCAGCGCGCTGGCATCGAGGTCGAAATCGGCCCCCGTGGTCGATCGCGCGTCCCAGCCGAGCCCGATCAGCACCTTCGTCAGATTCGGCGCGGCCTTGGAGAGGGAGACATTGCCTCCCTTGGCGAGTGTGACGCCCATGATCAGAATCCTCCCCAGCTATTTCCCCGGCTACTGCGGACTTCCCCGCCCCGGCACCCGGGCGGGCTTGCAAGGCACGTCCGGCGCCGCACTCGGAAGTGCGGCGCCGGGCATGAGGTCTGCCGGGACGGTGCCCGGCGGCGGTCTCCCCGTGGTCGACCCTTGACCGCGGGGTGACCGTGGTCGCGGATCAGACGTTGACGCCGAAGTCCTGGGCGATACCGCGCAGACCCGAGGCGTAGCCCTGGCCGATGGCGCGGAACTTCCACTCGGCACCGTTGCGGTAGAGCTCACCGAAGACCATGGCGGTCTCGGTGGAGGCGTCCTCGCTCAGGTCGTAGCGGGCCAGCTCCTGGTTGTCGGCCTGGTTGACCACGCGGATGAACGCGTTGCGCACCTGGCCGAAGGACTGCTGGCGGCCCTCCGCCTCATAGATCGAGACGGGAAAGACGATCTTGTCGACATCGGCGGGCACACCCGCCAGATTGACCTTGATCTGCTCGTCGTCGCCCTCGCCCTCACCGGTGAGGTTGTCCCCGGTGTGCTCCACCGAGCCATCGGAGCTCTTGAGGTTGTTGAAGAAGACGAAGTTGCCGTCGTTGGTGACCTTGCCCTGGTCGTTGGTCAGCAGGGCGCTGGCGTCCAGGTCGAAGTCCGTGCCGGTGGTGGTGCGGACGTCCCAGCCCAGTCCCACGATCACCGCGGTCAAACCGGGTGCGGCCTTGGACAGCGAGACGTTGCCGCCCTTGCTGAGGCTGACTCCCACGAGTCCCTCCATTGGTCTCCAGGGGCAGCGCCCCCGTCGTGCGTCGGTGTCGGATCAACGTCTGGATCCTAGTGACCTGTCCCCCCGTGAGACAGGCTTTCACCAAGGGAGGCCCCTTGGTGTTCCCCGGATGTCCCGGCCCCCGGGACCCGACGGCCCCACCCCCGGACCCGACCGGGGCTCACAAGCCGCGCCGGCTAGAGCGCCGCGAGGGCGGAGACGTAGGCGTTGAGGTCACGCGCGTCGGGGAGCGCGTTCACGACCGTCCACCGCACGACACCCTCCTTGTCGATGATGAACGTGCCCCGCACCGCACAGCCCTTCTCCTCGTCGAAGACCCCGTACGCCCGCGAGACCTCGCCGTGCGGCCAGAAGTCGGAGACCAGCGGGTACTCAAGGCCCTCCTGCTCGGCGAAGACCCGCAGGGTGTGGATGGAGTCGTTGGAGACGGCCAGCAGCTGGGTGTCGTCGTTGACGAAGGCGGGCAGCTCGTCGCGGAGGGCGCACAGCTCGCCGGTGCAGACACCGGTGAAGGCGAAGGGGTAGAAGAGGAGCACCACGTTCTTCTCGCCCCGGTAGTCGGACAGGCGGACCGTACGGCCGTGGTTGTCCTTGAGTTCGAACTCCGGGGCCTTGGTACCGACCTCGATCGCCATGTCGTGGGGATCCCTTCACTGATCCGAGTGGATGGTCACCCCACCCTAGGCCGTGTCCGGGACGGCACACGAAGACCCCCTCCGGGTGATCCCGGAGGGGGTCTTCGCGAGTTCCGCTGGCCGTGGCGCTGGCGGTCGCCGACGGCTGGGGGGTGGCTCAGCGCTTGGGAGCCACGAGCCGGCTGCCCGCCCAGTCCTTGGCGACGCTGATGCTCTTGGTCTGGGAGAGCCCTGCGGTCTGGGCTGCGTCGCTGATGTCGCTCGGCTCGACATAACCGTCGCGGCCGGTCTTGGGGGTCAGCAGCCAGATCAGGCCGCCGTCCTCCAGAAGCCCTAGGGCGTCGACCAGTGCGTCCGTCAGATCGCCGTCCTCGTCACGGAACCAGAGGACAACGACGTCGGCGACGTCGTCGTACTCCTCGTCCACGAGATCCTGGCCGATGACGGACTCAATGCCTTCGCGGAGATCGTGGTCGACGTCGTCGTCGTAGCCGATCTCCTGGACCACCTGACCGGGCTCGAACCCCAGCCTCGCCGCCGGGTTGGTCCGCTCCTCCGCGTGGTCCGCGGTCGCGCTCACGGCTTGCCTCCTGATCATGTTCGGTAGATGCTGCGCCCTCGCGCGTACGCGTGGCGTTGGCCGTAGTCCACACGGGCGGGGCGGATCGCGCAAGTACCCGGCCACGCAGACCGCCGAAACGGTGACGTTTGCGCCCGTCTCGCCGCAACCTCCGACACGCCCGGCGGTAGCCCGCCCCCGCCGAAAAACAATTCGGCCGTCTTTGCCACTTTACGTCCACTGGAGGAGTGCTGGAGAACCGAACGCCCCCTCGGGACGCCTTCCCGTGGGGGGCGTAGGGTCGCGAGGGACGACCCGGTCGGCGGATCGGACCGGGCCGGAGGGCCGGTGCGGCGTCGGCGCGGAGCCGGTGCGGAGCCGGTGTCGGGCGCGATAACCCCCGTCATCCCCTTGTCCACGGGGCCCGGCGCGCGGGTGCGGCCGGGGTGGCGGAGGACCGATCGGGGGATGCCGCCCGGCCGGCGCCGGGACGCCGTCGCGCCCGGACGGCGTGGGCGCGGCCATCAGAACCCGTTCACCGGGCAGGATCCGGGCAGGATCCACGAGACAGGCACTAGGCCGTCTGGAGGCCGAAGCCGGTCAGTATGCCAGCGATTCCCGGGTTACCTCTCGGTAAAGATGACGTATCCCTCCCCCCGGTAGACGATGGGAGGCGGCCTAGCGGGCTGGCACACCTACCGACGATTATCCCCACCGCCCCCTACGACCAGCGAAGGATCAGCGTGGCTTCCGCATCAGAGCGCAATCCGATCATCATTGGCGGCCTTCCGAGCCAGGTGCCGGACTTCGACCCAGAGGAGACCCAGGAGTGGCTGGACTCACTCGACGCCGCCGTCGACGAGCGGGGCCGGGAGCGGGCCCGCTATCTGATGCTCCGGCTTATCGAACGGGCGCGCGAGAAGCGGGTCGCCGTGCCGGAGATGCGCAGCACGGACTATGTGAACACCATCGCGACCAGAGACGAGCCGTACTTCCCGGGCAATGAGGAGGTGGAGCGCAGGATCCTCAACGCCACCCGCTGGAACGCGGCGGTGATGGTCTCGCGCGCCCAGCGTCCGGGGATCGGTGTGGGCGGCCATATCGCCACCTTCGCCTCCTCGGCCTCGCTCTACGACGTCGGCTTCAACCACTTCTTCCGGGGCAAGGACGGAGGGGACGGCGGGGACCAGATCTTCTTCCAGGGCCATGCCTCCCCCGGGATCTACGCCCGCGCCTTTCTGCTGGACCGGCTGAGCGAGACCCAGCTGGACGCCTTCCGCCAGGAGAAGTCCAAGGCCCCGCACGGTCTCTCCAGCTATCCCCACCCCCGGCTTATGCCGGATTTCTGGGAGTTCCCTACGGTTTCCATGGGTCTGGGGCCTCTGGGCGCCATCTACCAGGCCCGGATGAACCGCTATATGCAGGCGCGGGGCATCGCGGACACCACCCAGTCCCATGTCTGGGCCTTCCTCGGCGACGGCGAGATGGACGAGCCGGAGTCGCTCGGCCAGCTGACCATCGCCGCCCGGGAGGGGCTGGACAACCTCACCTTCGTCGTCAACTGCAACCTCCAGCGGCTCGACGGCCCGGTGCGCGGCAACGGCAAGATCATCCAGGAGCTGGAGTCGGTCTTCCGGGGCGCCGGATGGAATGTGATCAAGCTGGTCTGGGACCGTTCCTGGGACCCGCTGCTGGCACAGGACCGGGACGGTCTGCTGGTCAACAAGTTGAACACCACGCCGGACGGCCAGTTCCAGACGTACGCGACGGAGACCGGCTCGTATATCCGCGAGCACTTCTTCGGCGGGGACCAGCGGCTGCGCGCGATGGTCGGGAACATGACCGACGAGCAGATCCTCCACCTCGGGCGCGGCGGTCATGACCACCGCAAGGTGTACGCGGCGTTCAAGGCGGCCAAGGAACACAAGGGCCAGCCGACGGTGGTCCTGGCGCAGACGGTCAAGGGGTGGACGCTCGGCCCCAACTTCGAGGGCCGCAACGCCACGCACCAGATGAAGAAGCTGACCGTGGACGACCTCAAGGGCTTCCGCGACCGGCTGCATCTGCCGATCACCGACGCGCAGCTGGAGAACGGGCTGCCGCCCTACTACCACCCGGGGCGGAACTCGGAGGAGATCCAGTACATGCACGACCGCCGCAAGGCGCTGGGCGGGTATGTACCGACCCGGGTCGTGCGCGCCCAGCCGCTGCCGCAGCCGGAGGAGAAGACCTACGCGGCGGTGCGCAAGGGGTCGGGCCAGCAGTCGATCGCCACCACGATGGCGTTCGTACGGCTGCTGAAGGATCTGATGCGGGACAAGGAGATCGGCAAGCGGTTCGTGCTGATCGCGCCGGACGAGTACCGCACCTTCGGAATGGACTCCTTCTTCCCGAGCGCCAAGATCTACAACCCGCTGGGCCAGCAGTACGAGGCGGTGGACCGGGAGCTGCTCCTGGCCTACAAGGAGTCGCCGACCGGCCAGATGCTGCACGACGGCATCTCGGAGGCGGGGTGCACGGCCTCGCTGATCGCGGCGGGCAGCGCCTACGCCACCCATGGCGAGCATCTGATCCCGGTCTATGTCTTCTACTCGATGTTCGGTTTCCAGCGGACCGGCGATCAGTTCTGGCAGATGGCCGACCAGCTCGCCCGTGGTTTCGTGCTGGGTGCGACCGCCGGGCGTACGACCCTGACCGGTGAGGGCCTCCAGCACGCCGACGGCCACTCCCAGCTGCTGGCCTCCACCAACCCGGGCTGTGTCGCCTACGACCCGGCCTTCGGCTATGAGATCGCGCATATCGTCAAGGACGGTCTGCGGAGGATGTACGGCGACGATGCCGAGGACGTCTTCTACTACCTGACCGTCTACAACGAGCCCATCCAGCACCCGGCCGAGCCGGAGAACGTGGATGTGGAGGGCATCCTCAAGGGCGTCTACCGCTACCAGGCGGGCGAGACGGGCCAGATCCCGGCGCAGATCCTGGCCTCCGGGGTGGCCGTGCCCTGGGCGGTCCAGGCCCAGCGGATCCTCGCCGAGGAGTGGAACGTCCGGGCCGACGTCTGGTCCGCGACCTCCTGGAACGAGCTGCGGCGCGACGCCGTCGAGGTGGAGGAGTTCAATCTGCTCCACCCCGAGGAGGAGCAGCGCGTCCCCTATGTCACCCGTAAGCTCACGGGCGCCGAGGGACCGTTCGTGGCCGTCTCCGACTGGATGCGATCGGTTCCGGATCAGATCGCGCGCTGGGTGCCGGGCCGCTACAGCTCGCTCGGCGCGGACGGCTTCGGCTTCGCCGACACCCGGGGCGCGGCACGGCGCTGGTTCCATATCGACGCCGAGTCGATCGTGCTCGGGGTGCTGACCGAGCTGGCCCGGGACGGCAAGGTGGACCGCTCGGTGCTCAAGCAGGCCGTCGACCGCTATCAGCTGCTCGATGTGGCCGCCGCCGACCCGGGCCCGGCGGGCGGCGACGCCTAGGACGCGTGAGACGCCTGCGACACAGCCCAGCGGCCCGTTGACGCGTACGGAGAGGTCC